>PAJK01000023.1 GCA_002706025.1 Oceanospirillaceae bacterium | reverse complement strand
CTCTGGTCTTTGATACTTGCTGCGGCATTTTGAAAGCCCCGATAGTTACCAGTGTGCATTATGTTGCATTGACCGGTTGAATCTACCATGGCTTTTTTTAAGTTCTCCACTCTGCAGTTCCCTGACCATGAGCGCATGATGGCGGCGCAGGATATTTACGCCGCCGTCGCCAATATCGAGCTGAAACCGGCGAAGGATTCAGTTCCGAACATCGAAACCATGATCCGCCTGTTGCCGGGGGTATCCATCGGCTGGGTGAAAACCTCTCCACTGATTGTCGACCGAAAAAAGAAGCACATTGCCGACGGTAATGATGACCTGGCGTTGCTGCTGAACCCGTTGGGCAATGCCTCGTGGGGAACCTCCATTGCCAATCAGGGGGATTCCATCTGGTCGCCGGGTATGGGCTGCATCAGCTATAACGATCTGCCCGGTACCATCAGCTTTCAGGGTCAGCAGACTTATATGCTGAACATTAATCTGTCTCGGGACATGTACGGGCCGTTAATAGCCAGACTCAAACATGGTCAGAGTCCGATCACAGATAAAGAAGTCTTTAATCATCTGAGCCGTTACGCGCTTGATCTTATGCGGGATGATCCGCAGGGCGAGGAGAACCCGCTGGAGCAGACCAATCAGATTGTCGATCTGATCGCTCTGGCCATTGGTGCACCGCGCGATTATACGGTTCATGCACGACAGAACGGCCTGAAACAGGCGCGTATGAAGGCGGTTAAAGCGGATATCAATCTGCACTATTTCCGTGGAGATATGTCCGTTGACTGGATCGCCCGTCGCCATGGTATTTCGCCAAGCTACGTCCGCGCTATGTTTGAACGTGAGGGCACCAGCTTCACCGATTACGTCCTCAATGTGCGGCTGAAGAAAGCGTTTGACTGTCTGTCTGACCCGTTACAGGCGAAACGGGCGGTGAACGACATTGCCTACAGCTCTGGATTTAATAACTCGACCTGGTTCTACCGTGCCTTTAAAAAGCACTTTGGCTTCTCGCCGGGCGAGGCGCGGGCAGGTTAAACACAGGCAAAGGACTGGCGATTGTGACAGATGGCTCGTAAACCACAGGCTGGGCGGCTTTCTCCTTAACCACAGGCCAGGCGGCCTTTGCCTTATCTACAGGCTTGAGTGGCCTCCACGTTATCTCTAGAATGGTGCGCTTTGTACACATACCAGGTTTTTTACTATGAGCGACAAGCCAGAACTCCCGAACCAGCTGTCTGTGAACCCTAAAAGCAAGTTCTACGCAGAAGAATACTTCGAGCATGAAATCGGTATCCGCCTGAATGGCAAAGAACGTAACGACGTTGAGGAATACTGCATCAGCGAAGGTTGGGTGAAAATCTCTTCGCCAGTAGCGAAAGACCGTTTTGGCCGTCCAATGCTGGTTAAACTGAAGGGCACGGTTGAGGCTTACTACAAGTAAGTTGTTCCTGCTTTCTCTTCTGACAATAAAAAACCGCCCACTTGTAAGAGTGGGCGGTTTTTTTATGTGTTCTGCTGAATCAGATTGCCTGAAGAGAATCGAGTAGGTCGGGAATGTCAGTGCTGATGATGTTCCAGAGAATGTCGTTATCGATACCAAGATAACCATGAATCAATTGGTTGCGTGTTGCGACCATCATCCGCCATGGAATATCTGGATACTGGCGGCGTACTTCGTCTGGGATATGTGTTGCAGCTTCACCGATTAATTCGATGTTTCGGATGGTTGCGTCGTAAGTCAGACTACTATGTTCAAATTCAGTCTGCGTCATATCGGCAGTGTAGCTGAGTACTTTTTCAGCGCAGGCGATCATATCGCTGATATAAAAACGCCACTCCCGCTCAGACATCAATTTTGTCCTTATTTACATAAGGTTTAAGTTCTTTTCTCAGGGCTTTTGCGGTGACAAGGTCTACAGCAGAACCCAGCTGATCTTCCAGATAAAACTGAACGCCAAAGAACTGTTTGGAGGTGGCAGGACCGTCGAAATCCACCAGAATATCCACATCACTGTTATCATCAGCAGAATCACGGGCCGTTGAGCCGAACAGAGACAGGGCTGAAAGGCCAAAGCGCTCCTGCAAGACAGGTTTGCATTGCGACAGGATCTGCAAAGCACGATCACGGTTCATGGTTGCTCCTGTTATTCTGATGATGGATTCTGTTGAAGTGTACCCCAAACCGGCCTGATAGCGTAACGAATGCACCTGAAGGCGAGTATCCGGGATTGAAACCTCAAGCAACACCAAAAGGTATTGCAGGAGACTTCACTCCCGGCGCGAGCGTTATTGAAGGAAAAGCGCTTGTTACAGCGCTTTCACTTTCTCAATCTGCTCTTTCAGTTTTACGATATCGCGGGCAAAGCCGGCGGCTTTTTCTTTCTCTTTAGCGATGACGGCTTCCGGAGCTTTATCGGTAAAGCCTGGGTTCGACAGCTTGTTCTCCACGCGCTGTTGTTCTTTTTCCTGTTTTTCGATGGCTTTGTTCAGGCGCGCAACTTCTGCGTCTTTATCAATAAAGCCAGCCATTGGAATCAGAATTTCCATATCGCCAACCAGCTGAGTCACCGACATCGGCTCTTCGTCGCCTTCGTTCAGCCAGGTCACTTTTTCCAGCTTCGCCAGCTTCATCAGGAAGGCCTGGTTATCGTCAGCGCGGCGGAAGTCTTCGTCGCCGCCGTTTTTCAGAATCATTTCCAGCTCTTTGCTTGGCGGAATGTTCTGCTCGCCGCGGATATTGCGCACCGCGGTGATTACGCCTTTCAGCCATTCGATATCGGCTTCGGCGTCGGCGTCGATCAGGGCTTCCTGAGGCTCAGGGTAGGCTGACAACATAATAGTGTCGCCTTCTTTACCCGCCAGGTCTTTTACCTGATGCCAGATGGATTCGGTAATAAACGGAATAATCGGATGCGCCAGACGCAGAGTGGCTTCCAGTACGCGTACCAGAGTGCCACGGGTGCCGCGTTTTTCTTCTTCGGTGGCGTTCTCATCCCACAGAACTGGTTTAGACAGTTCCAGGTACCAGTCGCAGTATTCGTTCCAGATAAACTCGTACAGTGCCTGTGCGGCCATATCAAAGCGATACTGATCCATGTGGCGGCGTACTTCGCTTTCTGCGTGTTGCAGGCGCGAGATAATCCAGCGGTCAGCCAATGACAGGGCAGCAGGCTCACCGTAGGCACCACAGGCAATCTTCATGTCTTCGGTAATGGCGATGTTGGTGTTGNCTGCTGCGGCTTTTTCAACGGCTTCTTCGCCNGCNACNGACAGCATNACATAACGTGAGGCGTTCCATAATTTATTACAGAAATTACGGTAGCCTTCCAGACGCTTCATATCCCAGTTNATNTCACGGCCGGTGCTGGCCATAGCNGCAAGGGTNAAGCGCAGGGCGTCAGTNCCGTGGGGGGCGATACCTTCCGGGAATTCTTTCTGGGTACGTTTGCCGATTTTTTCNGCCAGCTGCGGCTGCATCATATTACCNGTACGTTTTTCCAGCAGNGCATCCAGAGAAATACCGTNGATCATATCCAGNGGATCGAGCACGTTACCTTTGGATTTCGACATNTTCTGGCCGACTTCGTCACGGATCAGNCCGGTAACGTAAACGGTTTTAAACGGAATTTGCGGCGTNCCATCTTCGTTTTTGATCATGTGCATGGTCATCATGATCATGCGNGCAACCCAGAAGAAAATAATATCGAAGCCGGTAANCAGCACGTCAGTCGGATGGAAATCCGCCATGCGTTTCGCCACTTCAGCGTCGTCGATATTTGGCCAGCCNAGGGTACCGAAGGTCCACAGACCGGAAGAGAACCAGGTATCGAGAACGTCTTCGTCCTGATTNAGTTCAACGTCATCGGCCAGATTGTTTTTCTTGCGGATTTCTTCTTCGCTGCGGCCAACGTANACGTTGCCTTCTTCGTCGTACCACGCAGGGATACGGTGACCCCACCACAGNTGACGGGAAATACACCAGTCCTGAATATCACGCATCCAGCTGAAGTACATGTTTTCATAGGATTTCGGCACAAACTGAATATCACCGTTTTCAACGGCTTCAATTGCTGGTTTGGCCAGAGTTTTCGCGTCNACGTACCATTGGTCAGTCAGCATAGGTTCGATAACCACGCCACCACGGTCNCCGTATGGAATCACCATGTCGTTTTCAACGATATCAACCAGCAGGCCGGCTTCTTCAAAATCGGCAANGATGGCTTTACGNGCNGCNAAGCGTTCCATNCCNCGGTATTTTTCCGGAATAAANCCGGAGATTTCGTCGTTAACGCTGCCGTCGGTNTTAAAGGTCTGAGCTTCATCGCGGATGTCGGCATTGAANGTCAGAACGTTAATCATCGGCAGGCCGCAGCGCTGACCAACNGCATAGTCNTTAAAGTCGTGNGCCGGGGTNATTTTTACGCAGCCGGTGCCTTTTTCCATATCGGCGTGTTCGTCGGCGACGATCGGAATGCGGCGGTTAACCAGTGGNAGTACAACGTCTTTGCCGACCAGATGTTTGTAGCGCGGATCTTCCGGGTTAACGGCCACACCGGTATCNCCNANCATGGTTTCNGGACGGGTGGTNGCNACCACGATGTAATCCAGCTCGTTGCCGTCTTCATCTTTGTAGGTCAGGCCGTCAGCCAGCGGGTAGCGCAGGTGCCACATCTTNCCTTTAACGTCTTTGTTTTCGACTTCCAGNTCGGANATGGCGGTGTGCAGTTTCGGGTCCCAGTTCACCAGGCGTTTGCCGCGGTAAATNAGATCGTCTTCGTANAGACGGATAAACACTTCCTGTACCGCTTTGTAGAAACCGTCGTCCATGGTGAAGCGTTCGGTATCCCAGTCAACGGAGTTACCCAGACGACGCATCTGTTTGGTGATGGTGCCACCGGAATGTTCTTTCCATTCCCAGACTTTTTCGAGGAATTTTTCACGGCCTAATTCGTGGCGGTCCGGCTGGCCTTCGGCCGCCAGTTTACGTTCAACCACCATCTGGGTGGCGATACCGGCGTGGTCGGTACCCACCTGCCACAGGGCTTTTTTGCCCAGCATGCGGTTATAGCGGATCAGGGCGTCCTGAATGGTGTGCTGGAAAGCGTGACCCATGTGCAGAGAACCGGTGACGTTCGGCGGCGGGATCATGATGGAATAGCCTTCGCCTGTTAAGCCATCCTGATATGGCTTGAAGTAGCCTTTCTCTTCCCACTCTTGGTACCAGGTTTGTTCGATTGCGCCGGGTTTGTACGTCTTATCCATAGTGTCACTGATGCTCGTCTGTGCGTTGTCGCCGCTCTTCTGCCACGCCGCTGAAAACAGGCTGGCCGGAAGGGGCATTATGGGTTCGGAAAAATGGCGGAGATTATAGCGGAAATCGGGCCCGGAGGGCAGGGGCGGATCGTGTGCGAAGCGGGGAGATTCAGGGCGGAGTTGACCACCCTGTGATANCGGCCTGCGCCTGGCAGGCCNGGAAGCTTATTTNAGTGACTGACGCAGCTTGTCTTTCAGGCGCTGGGCTATTTGCGGCAGCATTTCTTCAACCAGTTGCTCGATCATNGCTTCTTTNTGCGCAGGGCTGAGCTGGCGGCCGATTTCNCTTAATGTATTGCGGGCGTCCTGCTGCTTTTTATCCAGCACGCGCTGCATGGTNCGGTGTGCTTCTTCCGCGCTTTGCTGTGCGGCCATGCGTTCGGTCTGCAANCGNTCAAGCACNGCCTGNGGCAAAAACGGATTGGACGAAATTTTGGTCGTGGCTATAGGGGGCAGTTCAGGAGGGANCACTTCATGTGNTACTTCCGGNGCCCCGATGNCTTCATACTCNTCCGGTGCTGCACCGAACAGATCTTCCAGTGTGCCGTCTGCTGTAGCGTCTGGTCTGGCCTGNGCNATGGCATCAGCNATTTTATCCGGTGCAAAGGTTGTGGCGACCGGCNGNTCAGGCTGTGCCAGCGGATGCTGAGGCGCAGCTGCAGCAGCAGAGGCGACCGGTTTGGCAACGCTGACCGGCTTCAGCACCGGAATATCATCCTGAAAGAGTTCATCCAGCACGGGGATGTCATCACCCAGGGGCTCCAGTACCGGAATGTTGGCATAATCCGGGTTGTCACCAGCGGCGTCGTCCAGCACCCGTTGCAGGGTTTCCAGCTCGCGCAGCAGATCCGCGGGTTCTTCCGTGGATGTTCCGCCGGCGATGTTGGTCGGAAGGCCCTGTTGCCCGTCTGTATTCTTTGCGGCTGCCATTAACCTAATCTCATATCGTGGTTGTTGATCGGGTAGCCCCGGTCTTTGAGATATTTGTAGTGACTACGAGTGTAGTCCAGTACCTGATCCTGTTGGATAACAATATTGATACAACGCTGAAAACGGCTGAAAAAATCCGGCAGTTTGCTGCTCAGGTTGAGGATGACGTCATGATGATGCCCAGGGTCCGTGTGCCAGCCGATGCTGACCGGACAGTCTGCCGGTGCCTTGCTGTCGCCCAGCAGTGCGTGGGGCAGAAAGGATTCTTCGCGGTAGGTCCACAACAGATCATCCAGATAGCGGGCGCTGGTTTCATCGTCGGTCTGGATCAGTATCTGGTTGCCACGGCCAAACGCTTTTTCTGCCAGACGGCAGGCGAAAACAGCCCGTTCTTCCGGTGTCTGGGCGGCAAGAATGTAAAAATCTACCTGGGTCATAACAACTAAATCAGTCTCGGGAAAGGTATGCTATTCCTCTGTCCGGGCCTTGGCAATGACGGCCCGCAAGCTTTCAGACAGATTGCCGACCTTGTAACAAAATGACTATAAAACCGGCGTGAAAAAGGCTTTGTTATCGTTCTTTTGACGGATGCCCGGGTAAATCAGCGGATGACTACCCGGGGTTGGGACGTCAGCGGGTGCTCTGAAAATGATGCATGACGACGTCGATGGTGACTTTCAGTTGTTCCATCTGCTGCAGCTCAGCCAGCAGATCGTTGCGCACTTTCCAGCGATGCGGTGTCATGCTCAGCAGATCCATAATCTGCTGGTTTGAAGTCAGGTTCACCGGATATTTAATCACCTGTTCGCCCTGACATTCGAAGCCGTGCTCGGCCATACCCGGGCGCGGATCAAACGGGTTGATCTTCACTTCGTCATAAATCAGTTCGCGCAGTTCGTACAGATGGTGACCGCCGGTATTCAGCAGCACGATCTGGCCACCCGGTTTCAGCACGCGCTGAAAACCTTCCGGCATCAGGTTGGTGAACAGGCAGGTGATCAGGTCCAGGCTGTGTTCGAGAAACGGCAGCTTGCCGCCGGTTGCGACCAGCCAGTCGATGGCGGGGCTGCGTTTGGCGGCGCGTTTAACTGCGTCTTTGGAGATGTCTGCGCCATACAGATTGTGCGGCTGTTGGTAGTCTTCCAGCATCTGCTGCAGGCGTTGGGTGTAATAGCCTTCACCACAGCCGACATCGGCAATCTGCAGCGGGTTATCCGGCTGCGCTTCTTTGTTCATTGCCCAGTCCAGTATCCACTGGTTAAGCGAATCGGAAATAGGGCGGTAAAGCTGGCTGTCAAGCAGGCGCTGGCGGGCATCAACCATGTCCATGGTGTCGCCCGGCGCTTTCGATTTTTTGTGCTGGGCAACCAGCAAATTCAGGTAGCCCTGACGCGCTTCATCGTAGGAATGACCGTTGTCACAGCGCCAGTTTTTTCCTGAGGCGAGCAGGGGCAGCCCGCACACAGGGCAGGCAATAACTTTGTGTTCAGACATGATCAGGCCAACAGCAGCTCGAGAATGCGTTCGTAAATGGTGGTCAGAATATCCAGGTCGGCGGCGGTTACGTGCTCATCGACTTTGTGAATGGTGGCGTTGCATGGGCCCAGTTCCAGTACCTGAGATCCGGTCGGTGCGATAAAACGGCCGTCGGAGGTGCCACCTGCGGTGGACAGTTCGGTTTCCAGACCGGTGACTTCACGGATGGCCTGTACGCTGGCGTCGACTAACGCGCCGCGCGAGGTCAGGAATGGCTCGNCGCTGNGGNTCCAGNCGNTATCGTATTCCAGACCGTGTTTGTCGAGGATCGCCTGGGTGCGCTGCTTGAGAATGTCAGCGGTCAGTTCGGTGGAGAAGCGGAAGTTAAATACCACCTCGCATTCGCCGGGAATCACGTTAGTGGCACCGGTACCGGCGTTGATGTTGGAAATCTGGAAGCTGGTGGCCGGGAAGAACTCATTGCCCTGATCCCACTCTTCAGCAGCCAGTTCCGCCAGTGCCGGAGCGGCAATGTGCACCGGGTTTTTGGCCAGATGCGGGTAGGCGACATGACCCTGAATGCCTTTGACTTTCAGCACACAGCCGAGGGAACCGCGGCGGCCGTTTTTCACCACATCACCGGTTTGGTTGGTGGAAGAAGGCTCACCAACGATGCACATATCGATCTTTTCGTTACGTGCTTCCAGGGTTTCCACCACTTTCACCGTGCCGTTTTTCGCTGGACCTTCTTCATCTGCGGTAATCAGAAAGGCGATGGAGCCTTTGTGATCCGGGTGTTTCTTGACGAAGTTCTCAGTGGCTACGATCATCGCCGCCAGCGAGCCTTTCATGTCCGCTGCGCCGCGTCCATACAGCAGGCCGTCAACAATCTGCGGGATAAACGGTGCATGGGTCCAGTTGGCTTCGGGACCGGTTGGAACCACGTCGGTGTGGCCGGCAAAACAGACCACCGGGGCACTGTCACCGCGGCGTGACCAGAAATTATCCACTTCTGCAAAGCGCAGCGGCTCGTTACTGAAACCGGCCGCAGCCAGGCGCTCCATCATCAGCTCCTGACAACCGGCGTCTTCCGGTGTGACAGAGTGGCGGGAAATCAGGTCAAAGGCCAGTTGCAGGGTGGGGGTCATAGCGCAGTGTTCCGGGTCGTGTTGAAAAGCCGCGCATCATATCAGAAGCGCGGCTTTTTTGCCCTCCGTGAGGGCCATTTGCCGGGAAGAAGCAGATGATATCGGTCCGCAGCGGAAATTTGCTGAGTAAATCAGTCGGATTTTGTCGCCTTGCGTACCGCGGGACGGGTCAGGCGACGATCATGAAACGGGTAGCCGTAGGGGGCAAAACTGTTAATGCCCATGACGTAATGCACTTCCACTTCGTCCAGCTGTTCCCGCCACAGATACAGGCCGGTACCACTGACAGACGGAAATGAGTAGGGATGGCTGCCGATTTTGCCGTCTTCTGTACCCATCAGGTTGCCGCGAATGGTGAGCTGGCGGCCTTTGGTGAAAATTTCCGGGTCGAGGAAGGTGTCAAAGGTTACCCGGAAACGTCCGCCGGAACGGCTGACTTCATCCCGGGGACGTCCGGAACTGTACAGTGGCAGCTGCAGCATTTCGATAGTGGTACTGTCGGCATGGTTGGTAACATCGACGATATTGCCGCCGAATACCACTTCCAGTCCGGTGTAGCGTTCGGGATCGCTGAGCACGGCAGAAAACTCAGGCAGGGCATCCGGCTGCTCGACGGCAACGTCGTCCGGCAGGCTGGCACAGGCGGAAAGCAGTAAAATCAGCCCGGAGAGGGCCAGTATTCTTGGAAACATAACGCATCCTGACAGGTCAGTCGTTGATCAAAGGGCCGATGTATGACCAGCGTCCGCTGATTTTGTTGCAGCTGACCCTGTTTCCGGTATTGGCTGATTGCTGCGCTTCATTGGTTCAGGTCATTGCTATAAGCCCCGCTGCTGGCTACCATAGCCGGCTTTTTACCGCCCGTGCTTTTTTTACCAGTTGGTCGGTCCCGGCGCTCAGCCTGTGGATCGTGCACGCTCCGTTAATCAGCGCGCCGGTGAAGTCAGATCCGTTAAAAAGTACATTAAGGTACAAAAGGTACAGATGATGAGTGAGCCGCTGACACTGGAACAACTGAAGCAGGTAATGGCTGAGGCCGATCTGCTGAAATCAGAAGCTGAAGTGGATGCCGCGCTGGCAAAGCTGGCGACTGAAATTTCTGCCCGTCTGGGCGATTCCATGCCGGTGGTGTACAGCATCATGAACGGCGGTCTGGTGATGGCTGGCCGTCTGCTGANCAAACTNAATTTCCCNCTGGAACAGGGCTATATGCACGCTACCCGTTACCGNGGTGAAACCACCGGNCATACGGATCTGCAGTGGCAGGCACCNCCGTCCATTCCGATGCAGGGCCGTACNGTACTGATCCTTGATGACATCTTTGATGAAGGTAATACCCTGGCNGAAGTNGTCAAAGCCTGTCACGCTCAGGGCGCCAAAGAAGTTCTGACCGCTGTGCTGGTGAATAAAGAACACGACCGCAAGAANACCGATCTNAAAATCGATTTNATCGGTATGANCGTNGAAGACCGNTATGTCTTNGGCTGTGGTATGGATTACCGCGGTTNCTGGCGNAANGCTCCNGGNATTTACGCGGTTAAAGGTCTGTAANGCANNGCTTTACAGGGCGTTACGGTTTGCTGGAATAACAGCGTTACANCGCCAAACTGTGAGTTATATTAAGGCACCTTCGGGTGCCTTTTTCGTCTATAGCGGGCAATAAAACACAACTACACTGACNACAGNACCCCNACGGATTGTTGGTGTTATGAACGTCGATTTTATTAACCCGTTTGTTGAATCGATANACAATATTCTTGTCACCATGGCTTCTATGAGCTGTGAATACGGCAAGCCNTATCTGAAGCCGGATGAAAAAGCATTAGGCGTGGTCACCGGTATTATNCCGATGTCCGGTGAGTCTGTGCGTGGCTCNCTGGCGATCAGCTTTTCCGCTGGCGCGATCGTGAAAATCAGCAGCAGTATGNTGGGTGAGGAAATCGCCGAAGTGGATGACACCTGTTACGACCTGACCGGTGAATTAACCAATATNTTGTCCGGTGGTGCNCGCAAACTGCTGTGGGAAAAAGGCTATGATTTTGAAATGGCCAAGCCCGATATCATCCGNGGCGCGGATGATGTCCGCCACAATATCGATGGCCCTGTGGTGGTGATTCCTTTTGAGACCAAAGCCGGGCCTTTCTATATCGAAGTGGCGCTCACTCATAAGCTGGAGCATGCCCGTATGCACCANATGGCAGAATAGGCAGCGAAACTTCATGANNTCGTAGCCTGATCGCTGACTTNATNGCCTGATANCTGACTTTNTNGCCTGATANCCGACAGTTTTCTCTGGCTCTGCCANCATTCTCTTNCTGATCCTTCCTGAANCNNGCCTNNNCCGCTNTTNCNGTTAANNCCTGCCTGTTGCTTTTCCTGTTAATGCCCGACNATCTAATGCCGACNGTNGCNGNTGNTTCTTTTTTCTTGCCTGCTGTGTGTTTTTTATGCAATATGACGATTCGTCAAAAATCGACGGATCGTCAAAAATGATTNTATTTTCAGCACTGGCGCAGAATCTCCGGCGCCTGCANCAGAACATNTNGGGCAGNAAAAGCCCACNTAANGGCCNNCGTAACGGTCTGGCCGCGGCGNTGANTGNNGTCTGTNCGCGGGCAGAACANCGNCCATGCCTGGTGATGNCCAGCGTATCGGATACGCCTGATGACNCNGGAGGCAANNNNCNGNNTGCCGGNGATTCGCTGTTNGGNGCGCTGGGACGGCGGNTGAATGTGAGNTGNCCGGTACGTACCCGGCGNGAGCAGAANCTGGCCGATCGTGAAGAGGAATTACTGGATCATGCTCAGCANCTGATNGAACAGGAAGGCTTNGCCAGTTTNACCATGGACAGNCTGGTGAAGGTGTGTGGCTATTCCAAAGGCACGCTTTATAACCATTTCAGCGGNAAGGAAGATTGTCTCGGTGCNNTGTGTCTGCGCGGGCTGTCNGTNCTGGANGGNNTGTTTGAGCGGGCGATTGCTTTTAACGGNAATCACCGCGAAAAAATTCTCGCNCTCAATGTGGGTTATCAGATTTACGGACAGTTGCAGCCAACCCTGGCGCTGGCATTGATTACCGTANGGACCCCGGCATTTTCAGAAAAAATTTCCGCCGCGCGCAGCGAGCGTATTCAGCAGATGGATATTGCNCTGACCTCCCGGGTGGATGAGGTNTTNCGNGCTGCNATGGCCGCGGGCGAATTAGCCGANGATATTCATGTGTCGGCACTTTCTTTTATGAGCTGGGCCCAGGCCTACGGTGGGGCGACTCTGTTGCANGCAGCTCAGGANCTGACNGCAGTTACGCGGGTAATCGGCAGCAATATTTCTTTAATCAGNTCCAATGTNTTGCTCGACGGCATGGGNTTCAGACCGCTGTCGAAAGACTGGGATTANCAGAACAGCTGGCAGCGNATCGAGCAGGAATGCTTCGCCGAAGAAGTGGCGNTGCTGAACAGTCAGTAGCTTTTTATTTTCAGCNGCAGGATTGCCGCCGGCAGCGAACGCTNATTCAGGGCGTTCAACCGATCAGCGCTTANACCCGGACAATACGAAAAAAATAACAGCAGGGAGACGCAGTATGAAGGCATNTTGGTATCAGTGGGTCATACACAGGCCGTGGCGCACAGCNCTGCTGTTGCTGGTNACTGCGGCGGTAGCTGCAGCCGGTGTGCAGAATCTGTATTTNCGCGGTGACTATAAAGTCTTTTTCGATAAAGATTTTCAACCGCTGCAGGACTTCGAGGAAATGCAGCGTATCTTCAATAAGAACGACAATATTTCAATTCTGGTCGTGCCCGAANACGGCGATGTATTTCAGCCNNAAATGCTGCAGTTAATCGCAGAAATTACCGACGCAGGCTGGCAGACACCGTATTCCAGTCGGGTGGATTCCGTCACCAATTTCCAGCANACCTGGTCTGAATACGATGACATGATGGTGGAAGACCTGGTGCTGAATGCCGATGAGCTGNCCNGNGATNATNTGGCCCGNGTNAGCAGTGTCGCGATGACTGAGCCAACGCTTTATGGCGGACTGGTGGCCAAAGATGGCAGTGCTGCCATCGTCAATATTACCGTGCAGATTCCGGACAAGCCNAATAATACCGCGGAAGTGATTGAGGTTAAGGATTTCGTTAATNCTATGACCGCAGANCTGGCCCAGCGTTATCCGGATGTCAGCTTTTATCACACGGGTATTGTGCCGATGAATTACGCTTTCGCCACGGAAGGGCAGAAAGATATGAGCACCCTGGTGCCTGCCATGCTGGGGCTGATTGTATTGATGCTGGCAATANTATTACGCAGTGTGATGGCTATGCTGGCGACGGTTCTGGTGCTGGTTATCACCATCGCTGCGACGATGGGAACAGGGGGCTGGCTGGGTTATTTCTTATCGACNGGNACGATCAATGTGCCGATTGTGGTGATGACGCTGGCCGTTGCGGATTGCGTGCATCTGATTGCGTCNATGCAGTTTGCGATGNGTCAGGGTANAAGNCAGAGCGANGCNCTGCGTNTCGCTCTCGATTTAAATNTAATGCCGATCTTTATTACCAGTGCGACCACTGCCATAGGCTTTATGACCCTGATGCTGTCTGAGTCACCNGTGCTGGCCGATTTCGGTGTGCTCAGTGCCATCGGCGTTATGCTGGCTTTTTTNNTATCNGTGACCTTATTNCCGGCGTTATTGGTGATTCTGCCATTGAAAGTAAAGCNNNGCGCGGATCATCAGGGCGGTATGGAAATNCTTGGCGANTGGGTCGTGCGCCGGCAAAAACCGNTGNTATTTTTATCCGGNGCACTGATGCTNCTGTTCGGCTCGCTGGTCACCCTGAATACNGTNAATGATGAAGCCACCAAATACTTNGCCAANGGCACGTTCTTCCGCGATTCAGTGGACGCGCTGGAAGANCATGTGTCCGGTATGCAAACCATCGACTGGGCNCTGTACAGCGGTGANTCNCAGGGNGTGAATGATCCGCAGTTTCTGNACACGCTGGCGGAGNTTTCGCAGNGGTTGCGTGCTCAGCCGGAAGNGGATCACGTTAATACGCTGGCCGATACCTTTAAACGCCTGAATAAAAACATGCANGGNGATGATGGCGANTATTATCGTATGCCGCAGGATCGTGAACTGGCGGCCCAGTATCTGCTGTTGTATGAAATGTCANTGCCATACGGACTGGATCTGAATAATCAGCTGAACGTNGATAAATCTTCCACGCGCCTGACCTCCACGCTAAAAAATATGGGCAGTCAGGAAATTGTGGCNCTGGAAGAACGGGCGCGTCAGTGGATGGCGGACAANGCNCCNCATGTGCGGCTGGCAGCGGCCAGCCCCGGGNTGATGTTTGCCCATATCGGNGAAACCAACATGGATAGCATGATCGTCAGCATGATTGCTGCTCTGATTCTGATTTCGGCTTTGTTAGTGCTGGCATTNCGTTCATTACGCCTGGGTGTGATCAGTCTGATTCCGAACCTTGGACCGGCNTTGGTGGGCTTTGGTATCTGGGGGCTGATCAGTGGCGAAATTAATCTGGGNCTGTCNGTGGTGGCNTCCATGACGCTGGGTATNATCGTCGATGACACCGTNCANTTTCTGGCNAAATATAAACGCGCCCGGGATGATGGCCGCGATGCTGAGGCGGCTGTNCGTTACGCCTTTTCCAGTGTCGGCAGAGCGCTGTTAATCACCACCGTGGTGCTGGTGATTGGCTTCTCCATGCTGACGTTTTCTGCATTTCGCCTTAATTCNGATATGGGCCTGGCCACGGCACTTATCATCTTTATTGCTTTGCTGGTGGATTTCTTTTTCCTGCCGGCGTTTCTGCTCCTGCTGGATAAAAAAGATAAGCTCGCNGGNGCAGAGTTAAGCCATANCNATACAGANAAANNNACAGACACAAACTCACAGANACAAAACCAGACACAAATAAAANAATATCTGAACATNCTGCTGCAGGAGGCACCCTATGAACGCTCTGACCCGAATGATACTGCCCATGGCTATGATGCTGNCGTTNTTNGCACCGGTACAGGCCGGTGAAATGGAAGATAAAGGCCTGGCGATTGCGACCGACCGNAAACAACGTGACGCCGGGTGGGGCGACAGTCAGTCNGCCGTGACTATGATTCTGCGNAATGCNCAGGGCGAAGAGAGCGTGCGCGAAATCCGTTCGCAGACTCTGGAAGTTGCCGATGATGGCGACAAGGGGCTGACCATTTTTGATGAGCCGCGGGATGTAAAAGGAACGGCNTTTCTTAACTTCTCGCACATNGGCAAGCCTGANGAGCAATGGCTGTATCTGCCTGCTCTGAAGCGGGTTAAACGTATTGCNTCACGNAATAAATCCGGCCCTTTTATGGGCAGTGANTTTGCCTANGAAGATATGAGTTCNTTTGANCTGGAAAAATACAGNTTTCNCTATCTGCGNGAAGAGGAAGTGAANGGNATTGCCTGTCATGTGATTGAGCAGGTGCCTAATGATGAATTTTCCGGCTATACCAAACAGATTGTCTGGCTGGATAAAGACCATCTGCGGGCGTGGAAAATCGAATTTTANGACCGCAAAAAAAGTCTGCTGAAAACACTGACGCTGGCNGATTATAAACAGTACAAAGATCAGTANTGGCGCGCACATACTGCCACGATGCAGAATCATCAGACCGGNAAAAGNACGGTGCTGAAAACCGCAGATATCCGCTTCGATACCGGTCTGACCGATGCCGATTTTAATAAAGCCAGTCTGCAACGGATACGCTGATATGAGATCANGTTATTTATTCCCGCTGGTGCTTTGGGCGGCAGGTCCTGTCAATGCTGCGCAGTGGTTGCCCGATGCTGACTTTGAAGTATCACTGGAATACCGCGAATTTCTGCAGCAGCCCTGGCTGGATGATCAGCCGGAGCGTGGTNTGTCAGTTTATGGGCTGGGTGATATGGCCTGGGATACCGGTGACAGCAGCCGCCTGACCTTTAAACCCTTTTATCGGTACGACAGTGAAGACAGCGAGCGTACCCATGGCGACATCCGCGAGCTGCAGTTTCAGTGGTGGGGCAGCAGCTGGGAAGTCCGTGCAGGTATCGGCAAAGTGTTCTGGGGGGTAACCGAGTCCCTGCATCTGGTGGACGTGATCAACCAGACGGATCAGGTCGAAGCCGTGGATGGTGAAGATAAACTGGGTCAGCCGATGCTGCATGGCATCTGGTTGCATGATGCCGGTACGCTGGAAGCCTTTGTGCTGCCGTATTTCCGGGAGCGCACGTTCAGCAGTGAGGATGGCCGACCTTCGGCCTTGCTGCCGGTAAAAAGCGCTGTGTATCAGTCTTCTGATGAAGAAAATCATATCGATCTGGCACTGCGCTGGAGCCGCTCGTTTGAAATTGATGGCTGGCCGCTGGATATCAGCGCGGATATTTTCTCCGGTACATCACGCCAGCCGTTTCTGTTGCCGGATATTACCCTGGTCGATGGCAATCCGCTGGTCAGCGGATTACGCCCTTATTATCCGCAGGTCACCGAAGCCGGTATGACGCTGCAGCACACGGTAGGCTCCTGGCTATGGAAGCTGGAAGCGCTGCATCGCGATTACGACGCCTCCGCGCAGCAGGTTGCAGAAGACTCTGGTAATGAAGCCCTGCAGGATCACCAGGCCATGGTGGGTGGGTTCGAATACACCTTAGTCGGCCCTTTTGGAGATTGTTGCGCCAGCCCGCTGGACCTCGGTATTCTGATGGAATATCAGGGGGATTCGCGCAGTGAAGAGGGCGGGCTGGCACAGAACGATCTGTTTGTTGGCACACGCTGGGCATTCAATGATGCGGATTCATCGGAATTGCTGGTCGGGCTGACGCAGGATCTGGATTACAGCGGCAGCCGCAGCCTGATGGTGGAAGCATCCACACGTATGACATCCTTTTCTACTATGTCGCTTAACCTGTGGTGGTTTGCCGCAGACAACAGTGAGGATGAGGTGCTCTACAGCATTCGCCAGGATGACTTTGTGGAGCTGAGCTATACCGTGTTTTTCTGACGCATTTCTTTCGTGTCAGCTTTCCATACGGCTTTCTGTAGCGGCTGTTTTAAGGGGTGTTGTATGGGCCGTTGTACGGGCTATTGTAAGGGTTGTTGAAACGGCTTTGCCCGGCGTCCGCCAGTGCGGCAAAGTCGCTGCTCTCTGTCTGTGCGGCAACATCGCTTTTTTCTTTTCTTCCTGCACTTTCTCTTCAGGCTGAAGTTTGCACTTCGTCATCAGGATGGCATAAATCCAGACAATAANTTACGCTCAGAACGTCCCAAATCAGGTATTTTGGCGGCCAGAGTCTGGTGCAAAGTTTTCAAATGAATATAATTCTCATTTGCGAAATGGTCATCCATGCATGATGGATAGCCGGGCAAGTGGACATAACATTTATAATTATTGGATATCTCTTCTTTGAGTTTACGTATTTCAGGAGACTCCGCTTTGATTGCTACCGGCAATACACGGCGCGCTTCTCAGCACTCTTATCCGCGCTCTCGACAGAGCTGCGGAACGCTGCTGAAACCTGCAGCGATGTTGTTGTTACCTCTGGCCATACTGTCGGGTTGCTCAGTGGTGACGACCGAACAGCCAGCGGCAGATCAGCTGCCATCGCAGCTGGGTTACAGCAATGCAGAAAACGCAGGGCAGAGCTGGCAGAGCGAGCTGCGCTGGTGGCAGAGTTTCTCCGATCAACAATTGAACGAATTGGTCAGCACCGGACTTGAACGCAACTATTCTCTGCAGGCTGCCTGGGCCAACCTGGCACGCAGCCGTGCCTTATGGCGTGATGCGGGATCGGCGAAATATCCGGACCTGAACCTTACTCTGAACAGAGACCGTCAGTGGGCTGAAAGCCAGAGCAGCACGGGCGAGGCGAGTACGACCAGCAACAGCTGGAGTGCCGGGCTGAGCAGTGAGTACGAGCTGGATTTCTGGGGACGTGTGGCAGCACTGGATGATCAGGCGCGTATGGAAGCACTGTCTGGCGAGGCCGCGCTGCGCACTCAGGCCAACACTGTAGCCGGTGAAATTACTCTTAACTGGTATGGCTGGCGTATGCAGCAGGAAAACCTGCAATTGCTGGCCTCCCAAAAAGATCGCATAGAAGCCGCATTAAAAGTCACCCGCGGACGTTTTCAGCGCGGTCAGGCAGACATCAGTGATGTTTGGCAGCAGGAGCAACTGCTGGAATCCCTGAATGCTGACGTGATTGCCGCGCAGGCAGCGCTGGCGGGTTATCAGCAGCAGCTGGCGCTGTGGACCGGCCAGGGAGAATGGCTGGCATTGCAGCGTGGCGCCTTTGCGGATGCCATGAACCATGACATGCCACCTCTGCCGCAGCTTGAAAAGACCGTCTCAGCATTGCCTTTAGCGGTGGTCAGTGGTCGTCCGGATGTAGAGCAGGCCTGGTACGACGTGCAGTCTGCTACCGCAGGTCTGGCGGTGGCTGAGGCCAACCGATACCCACGCTTTACGCTCTCTGCGTCTTATCGTGGAACGGATGAAGATCTGAGCGATGTGCTGGATAACTGGGTTGCCAATTTTGTTGCCGGACTGGCCCTGCCGCTGATTGATGGCGGCTCGCGCCGGGCGCTGGTTGCCAGCAATCAGGCAGCAGTTGATGCTGCTGTTGCGCTGTATCAGCAAACGCTTCTGGAGGCTGCGCAGGACGTGCAGCAATCACTGGTCAGTGAGCGCGAAACAAGCGATACACTGGTCAGCCTGGAGCGCCAGCTGACGCTGGCGCAGAAAACCGAAGCCTTTCAACAGAACCGTTATCGCAAAGGCGTTGGTGATTTTCTTTCCCTGTTAACCGTACAGCAGGATGTGCTGAGTCTGGAGCAGCGTGTGCTGACAGCCCGCTGGAATCAGATTCAGAGTCGTATCGCGCTGTTCCGTGCGGTCAGCCACGGTGGCTTTATTGACGTAAATGATGACGCTGATGGTGCTGCTGCCGCTGCTGATGATGCCACTGATAGTGCCGGGAACGCCGGTGCCGTGCAGTCTGTGGTGGCAGAAAAATCAGACTCAGCGTCTGCAGTATCAGCAGCAGATACGGCCACACCAGCAGAGCCTGCGGGCGGGTCGAATGAAGCTGTAAAAGAAACAGAAGCTGTGAAAAAAGCAGAGACCGTAAAAGAAACGCCCGCTGATCAACAAACACCGCGCCGCTTTAATCAACTGAACAGCACATCAATCCGTATTTCGAAGAAGGAAGTCTCTGTATGAGTTCGGCAAATGCCCTGTATCGACAGACCTGGTTGTGGGTCATCGTTATTCTGCTGGCCGGCGGTGGTCTGGCTTACTGGATTATGACCTCTGCGCCGCGCCCGGCACGGGTAGCGCCACAGGAGCAGGCGCGGCTGGTGGATGTGGTGCCGCTGCAGCAGGAAACGTCCCGCCCTTACTGGACAACCGGCGGTACGGCGACGGCAGTGGATTCCGTGAGCCTGGTGTTCCAGGTCAGCGGCCGCATTGACTGGGTGAATCCTGACGCGGCACCGGGTGCTTTGCTGGAGCAGGGCACCGTGCTGGCACGACTGGAGCAGGATGATTTCCAGCTGCAGGTTAAACAGGCGAAAGCCAATCTGACCCAGGCCAAAGCAGACCTGGCGGTTGAGAAAGGTCAGGGCGATCTGGCGGAAGAAGAATACGCCATCGCTGCCCAGAATCTGAGTCGGGAAGAGCGTGATCTGGTGCTGCGTAAACCGCAGTTGGCAGCAGCAGAGGCGGCAGTGGCAACGGCGGAAGCTCAGCTGTTACAGGCGCAGCTGGAATTAAAACGCAGTGAAATCCGTATGCCCTTCAGCGGGCGCATCAGTTCACGCAGTGCCAGTGTCGGCAGTTATGCCAGCTCCGGAACCGCCATCTTTGATGTCGTGGGCACCGAACGGGTGTGGATCGAAGTGAAAGTACCGCGTCATTTCCTCAGTTGGCTGGACACTGGTTCGGTTGCCAACGTCAGCCTGCCGGCCTGGGATGGTCAGCAACGTGAAGCGCGCATTCTGAATGTTTTGCCGGATGTGGACGACCTTGATCGTCAGGCGCGGGTGGTGATTGAGTTAACCGATCCGATGGCGGCGCCGCGCGTGCTGGTTAATGATTATGTTGATGTGGTGTTGCCCGGCAAAGAAATTCAGGGCTACGTCATTGCCAGTCGACTGCTGCAGGATGGCGTGGTGTGGGCGGTGAACGATCATCGTCTGCGTCGTCGCGAGCCTCAGGTGATTTACCGTGGCCGGGAAAAAACCTGGCTCGGCACCAGCGGTTTTAAAGCCGGTGACAGCGTACTGAAAAACCGGATTGATACCGCCACCGATGGTATGAAAGTACGTCTGCCGGGTGAAGCCGCTGACAACGGAGCACGTCCATGAGTCTGCGCTATAAAGGTCCTGTTGCCTGGATGGCGAAGCATGGTGTGGCGCCCAACCTGTTGATGGCGTTTCTGATCATCGGCGGCTTCTTAATGGCGCTGGTGATCCGTAAGGAATATTTCCCCAACACAGAAATCGACAGCGTGTCTGTTTCTGTCAGCTACGCCGGTGCGACCCCATCGGAGATGGAGCAGGGCGTGGTGCTGCCCATTGAGAACGAACTGGCGGACGTTGATGGCATTAAAGAGCTGACGGTACGGGTGACGCAGGGCTCTGCCTCGTTAGTTGCTGAACTGGAAAATGGCAGTGATCGCCAGCAGGCCTATCAGGATATTCAGCAGGCGGTGAACCGTATTTCGACGTTTCCGGCGGAAATGGAAACGCCGATCGTCAGTATGGCCGGACGTAATATTGATGTGATCGAACTGGCGATTTTCGGACCGCTGGATAAATTCGGTCTGAAACGTCTGGGTGAACAGATTAAAGATGAATTACTGCTGTCGTCGCAGGTCACCAAAATTGAAATGCGCGGTACGCCGGACGAGGAAATTCACGTTGAAATTGCCCGCCAGGATCTCAAACGTTATGGCCTGACGCTATCTCAGGTGGCGGACGTTATTGGTGATAACGCCATTGAACTGAGTGCCGGCAGCGTACGCACCTCCGCCGGTGAAATTCTGGTAACGCTGGATAACCGACGTTATTGGGCGCAGGAATTTCTTGATATTCCGCTGATTTCCGACGACACCGGTGTGATTCTGCGCGTCGGCGATGTGGCGACAATTCGCGAAGGCTTCAGCGAAAGTTACGACGAAGTGACTTACAACGGTGAAACCGCGGTACGCCTCAAAATCTATCGCGCCGAAGATCAGACACCGATGACCGTGGTGGATGCGGTGCTGGAACGGCTCGACGATATCCGCGCCAAAATGCCTCAGGGTATTCAGATTGTGGTGACCGACAACGACGGTGATACCTATCGCCAGCGTGTTGGCCTGCTGATGAAAAATGCGGTGATCGGTCTGATTCTGGTACTGGTGCTGCTCAGTCTGTTCCTCGAATACCGTCTCGCCTTCTGGGTGACCATGGGGATTCCGACGGCCTTTCTGGGTTCACTGTTGTTGCTGCCGGCGATGGACGTGTCGATCAATATGATTTCCATGTTCGCCTTTATCATTGCCCTCGGTATCGTGGTGGACGACGCCATTATTGCCGGCGAAAACATTTACGAGCATATGCAAAAAGGCATGCCGTTTATGGATGCGGCGATTTTCGGCGCACGCGAAGTCGCCGTGCCGCTGGCGTTTGCCATCCTTACTAACGTGGTGGCGTTTCTGCCGTTGCTGTCGATGCCGGGCATGATGGGCAAAGTCTTTTTCGCCATTCCGGCGGTGGTGGTCAGCTGCTTTATGATTTCCTGGCTGGAAGCGCTGTTTATTCTGCCGACTCACCTTGGCAAGTTAAAAAAGCGTACCTCAGAAAATGGCCTGGACCGCGTACAGAAACGGGTCGATAAAGCCCTCAATCATTTTATTCAGAAACGTTATTTACCAGTGCTCGACCGCGGCCTGAAGCGGCCGGGCATTGTGATTGCTGTGGCGGTCGCTTTCGGCGTGATGGTGCTCGCCTGGCCGATCAGTGGCCGTATGGGCTTCAGCATGTTCCCGCGTCTTGAGGGTGAATCCGCGGCAGCCACGGTACAGCTGCAGGCCAATGCGCCGATTGAGCAGGCACGTGAAGTGCGTGCTCTGCTGGAGAAACACCTGCGTGAAGTGACCGATCCGATTGAAGCCGCCGGTACGCCGCTGGTGATCAGTCTGGAAGGGGATATCGAAGGCTCACAGGTGGAAGTGGAAGCGCGTCTGGTGGATACCGATGTGCGCCCCATCAGCTCTAACGAAGTGGTGCGGCGCTGGCGCGAAGCCATTGGTGAAATACCGGGTATCCGCAGCCTGACCTTTGATGCTGAACGAGGCGGCGGTCCGTCCCGAGGTGCAGGTCTGACCGTTGAACTGCGCGGTACGGATAACGAACTGCTGCGCACCGCCAGTGAAAATCTCAGCGAAGAACTGGCACAGCTGGCGGGCGTAAAAGACGTGGCGTCGAGTTTTACTCAGGGTAAACCGCAGTGGGATGTGGAGCTGAATGCGCTGGGTCTCAGTCTCGGTCTGGACCCCGCCGATGTTGCCGCTCAGGTGAGGGCATCACTTTACGGCGCCCGGGCGTTACGTCAGCAGCGCCAGCGCAACGAAGTGACGGTGCTGGTGCGGCTGCCGGAAGCTGAGCGTTCTTATGCTGCCGATATTGAGCAGGTGCAGATTCTTACACCGGCGGGCGGCTACGTGCCACTGGTGGATGTGGCCATTCTGCATGAAGGCATTGCGCCGTCGGTGATCAACCGCCGCGACGGGCGTCAGGTGGTGCAGGTTACTGCCGAAGTTGATAACCGCAATATGATTCCGGCGGTGATGTCGGTGTTGCAGCAGGAAATCTTCCCGGAGGTGCAGGCGCGCTATCCGTCGATTGAATTCGGTTTCCGCGGTCGCCAGGCCGATACCCAGGAAAGCATGAGCAATCTGCAGCTGATGGGCTTCTTCGCCATGCTTGGCATTTATGTTCTGCTGGCGATTCCGTTCCGCAGTTATGCTCAGCCAATGCTGATTATGCTGGTGATTCCGTTCGGTGCCGTGGGGGCGATTCTGGGCCATATCCTGCTTGGATACGGTCTGTCGATTGTGTCGATCATGGGCATCGTGGCACTGGCCGGTGTGGTAGTGAACGACAGTCTGATTCTTGTCGATTACGCTAATCGTCGCCGTGTTGAAAGCAATCTCACCGCGCTGGAAGCGGTGCGTGAAGCGGGGGTACGGCGTTTCCGGCCGATTCTGCTGACCACGCTGACGACCTTTGGTGGTCTGTCGCCTATGGTGTTTGAAACGTCCCGTCAGGCGCAGTTTATTACGCCGATGGCGGTGTCACTGGGCTTTGGCATTCTGTTTACCACCTTCGTGTGTCTGCTGGTGCTGCCGTCCTTGTACGTACTGCTCGACAACCTGCTGCGTGCTTTGGGCTTCAGTGGCCATGCCTCGCTGGACGACGCTCAGCATGAGCCGGGTTATCAGTCGCCTTATGCGGCATCCGCTGAGGAGGCGGAAAGCCGCGGATAGCCTTTACGGGGAAAGACGGGCAAATGCGCAAGCCGGAACAGACATCAATCTGTTCCGGCTTTTTTGTCTGTTGCTTGTGACGCTTTGTCAGGCCGAAAGCCGCTGAAGACCTGAAATTGTCGGCTCAGGCTGGTATAGTGCGCCGCTTTCATGGATTACGATCCGTCGCACGCTTACCCAGACCTCCGGAGTTACCTTTCATGCTACTGCTGCGCGAGTTTATGCAGACTTTTTCACCCAACATCAAAAACGATGTGCTGTCCGGCCTGACCGTTGCTCTGGCACTGGTACCAGAGGCTGTGGCCTTTGCCTTTGTCGCNGGTGTTCATCCGCTGGTNGGTCTGTATGCNGCCTTTATGGTGGGTCTGATTACCGCAGTGATCGGTGGNCGTCCGGGTATGATNTCTGGTGCTGCCGGGGCGCTGGCGGTGGTTATGGTGTCGCTGGTGGCTGATGCNGAACGGGATTANGGTCCGGGGTCCGGCGTACAGTTTCTGTTTGCCGCTGTGATTCTGATGGGGNTTNTTCAGGTCAGTGCCGGGGCGCTTAAACTGGGTAAGTTNATCCGNATCGTGCCGACGCCTGTGATGCTGGGNTTTGTAAATGGTCTGGCGATCGTAATTTTTCTGGCGCAATTACCGCAGNTGCAGAGTTCAACGCCGGTGGGCAAGTGGGGCTGGGCACACGGNGAATGGCTGAGCGGCAGCACGCTTTTTATTATGCTGGGGCTGATCGCCCTGACCATGTTTATTACCTTNTATCTGCCGAAACTGACCAAAGCGATTCCNTCGGCTCTGGCCGGTATTCTGGTGGTCAGTCTGCTGGCCTGGGGCCTGCAGCTGGACACCAAAACTGTGGGTGATTTATCCAATATTGCTGGTGGTCTGCCGCAGTTCGCTGTTCCGCAGGTACCGTTCACGCTGGAAACCCTGTGGTTTATTCTGCCTTATTCCGTCATTTTTGCCGCCATCGGTCTGATCGAAAGTCTGCTGACGGTCACTGTGATTGATGAAATGACCAATACCCGTGGCCGCGGCAACAAAGAATGTGTGGCTCAGGGAACGGCGAATATCGTCACTGGTTTCTTCGGTGGTATGGGCGGTTGTGCCATGATCGGTCAGAGCATGATTAACGTCAGCTCCGGTGGTCGTGGTCGTCTGTCCGGTATTGCTGCAGCACTGTTCCTGCTGAGTTTTATTCTGTTTGCTTCACCTCTGATCGAAGAGATTCCGATTGCGGCGCTGGTGGGCGTGATGTTTATGGTGGTGATTGGCACCTTCGAATGGACCAGTTTCCGCATTATGCGCAAAATTCCTAAGCATGATGCGTTTGTACTGGTGCTGGTATCCGGTGTGACTGTGGTAACGGACCTGGCCATCGCGGTGATCGTCGGTGTTATCGTATCGGCGCTGGTGTTTGCCTGGGAGCATGCCAAACGCATTCGTGTGACCACCCGCGAAGACGAAAATGCCAAAATTTATGATCTGGTTGGTCCGCTGTTTTTTGGTTCCGTCACCCGCTTTAAAGATCTGTTTGATGTCGAAAATGACCCTCAGATGGTGATCATCGACTTCCGTTATTCCCGCGTGGCGGATCATTCTGCGCTGGAAGCCATCGATCATATCGCTGAGCGTTATCTGGCCGCGGGCAAAGAATTGCGTCTGCGCCATCTCAGTGAAGATTGCCGAGTGATGCTGAAAAAAGCCGGTAACCTGTGCGATGTAAACGTGATTGAAGATCCGAACTATCGTGTTGCACTGGATGAGCTGGGCTGATTTTTACTGCCCTGATTGCTACTGGCCTGAACGCAGGCCTTAAACAGCGGATCTGATACAGCAGCCCAAAAATGCACGCTGCATAGAAAGCCCGCTGAATAAAAAGCCCGCACTGAACAATTCAGTGCGGGCTTTTTATTTTGTATTTACGGACTGGAGCGATGATCTGGCAGGTCGCAGTTTGGCTCACTCAGGCAGATCAATCAGACAGCTTATTAAGGTAGTTCTGCCAGTCGGCTGGTTTGCCATAGAACTGACTGTGGGGCAGACGCTGCAGGCCTTTATCTGTTTCCATGATCAGGGTAGGAAAGCCCTGAACGCCCAGCTGGCTCATTTGCTGATGGCTATGCTGCAGTTCGTAGCGCAGTTGTGCTGCGGCATCCTGCATGGCGTTTTGCCAGTCGCTGTCTGCAATTCCAAGATCTTTAGCAATCTGTTGCAGTGTTGCTTCTTCCGACACATCCAGACCCTGTTGATAATGAGCGGACTGAATGGCTTTCAGCATGGTGAACTCATCCTTACCGCAGGTTTTGGCGGCCAGAATTGCCTGCGTCGGCAGCATGGAATCCAGTATCAGTGGCTGACTGCTGGCAACCCGGGCACGATAATTTTCACCAAATTCAGCTTCGGTCAGGCTGGCGATATGCTCGTCGGCGCTGAGAATATGCTGGCGAAAACCGTTTTCCATGGGGCGGCGGCCGATCATGCCACCTGGGTGCATTACTACCTGCCAGTTGTTTTCAGCAGCGAAGTTGTTCAGTGCTGAAATCAGTGTGGTCGCACCGTAACACCAGCCACACATCGGATCGTAAAAATAATGTATTTTGTTCATGTTACATCTTCTTAAATGCAGAAAGTTAAGAGCGATGATGACCGCTCTTAACTGTATCCATAATTACCAGACCATTTCACCTGTGTGGACTTTAGAGCCCAGATCCAGCGCGATGTGCAGTCCGGCGGTTGGATATTTCTGTTCCATAGCCGCCTGTACGTAGGCGCTGTTTTTGTAGATGCCGATCACTTCGCGGAAGTCATCGAGATATTGTTTTGAATCGTCGATATTTTTTGCAGTAAGTTCTGAACCGGCAGCCATGTGCCCTGGAATCACGATTTCTGGTTTCAGTGATTTCATATCATCCAGCTGGGCATCCCAGGCATCCAGCTTAGCTTTGCTCTGAGTATCGGCCGTCCACAGGTGCAGTCCGGCAAACACAGAGATGTCGCCAAGGATGGCTTTACTGTCTTTGACCCACAAGTACGGACGGTTTGCCAGTTCGCCTTTGGTGCCACGGATCTCAATTTTATGGCCATCAATGGTCAGATATTTGTCTGTGTAGGCGTCCGGAAGAACCGGCTGATGCGGTGCATTCTGGCCGAGTTTTGGTCCCCAGTAAGCGACTTTACCTTCCATTTTTTTCTCAATGGCTTCACGCACAGCCGGAGTAGTGATCACGCGTGCATCCGGAAAAATCTGCTTCAGGACTTCGGCTCCGAAGTAAAAATCCGGGTCGGCCTGGCTGATAAAAATGGTGTTCAGTGGTTTGCCGGCATCCAGTACTTTGCCTGCAATACGCAGGGCGTCAGCTTTGGTAAAACCGGTATCAACCAGCAGTGTTTCAGTCTCACCAATCACCAGCGTCGCGTTGACGTGGAAGCTGTTGGCACCGGCATTGTAGACATCAAAGGTCAGCGGCTTGTTTTCTTCGGCGCTGGCGTTAACTGAGCTGAGGCTGATGGCGGTAGCGGCTAACAGGGTAGCGGCCTGTTTTCCGAAGCGGGTGACGGTAGTGCGCAGGGTAGGTTTCATGTTGTTCTCCATTATGTCGGGTTATTCCTTGGCAGAGGAATGTTATTGAGCAGATGGGAGCATTATGCGTATTGATTAGTAATGGAAAAATATCAAATAATAGGCATCATTATTTCATAATCCGAGCACGTTGATGTATGGACCGTATCCTGGCTGCCAGAGTCTTTGTTGATCTGGCGTACTCCGGCAGCTTTACCCGCACCGCAGACCGGCTGGATATGTCGCGGCCTATGGTTACCCGTCATCTGGAGGCCATGGAAAGCTGGCTGCAGACCCGGTTGTTTCATCGCACCACACGTAAAATCTCGCTGACGACGGCCGGAGCGGAATGCCTGGCTGAGGTCGAAGAGTTGTTGCAGCAGGCAGAGAAGCTAGAGCAGATGCATGTCGATCATCAGGAACCGTCCGGACAGATCCGGCTGGCGACCAGCATGTCGTTTGGATTTACCCAACTGGTGCCGGCGCTGCGTGGCTTTATGCAGCGCTATCCGCGGGTTTTGGTCGATCTGGAGCTGCAGGATACGGTGACTGACCTGACCGCTCAGCGCATCGACCTGGCACTGCGCTTTGCCAGTAATCCGGACCCGTCCCTTATTGGCAAGCCTATTGCCCTGTGTGAGTCTGTGCTGGTGGCGTCACCTGAGTATCTTAAACGCCGTGGGGTGCCTCAGGAACCGGAAGATCTGCAACAGCACGACTGCCTTGGTTACCGTAATTTCGGTCGTCATGTGTGGAATCTGCATCACGATACGCTGGGTAACCGGGCGGTGGATATGCATTGTCGCCTGACGGCCAATGAAGTGACGGCGTTAATGACTGCCGCTGAACTGGGAATGGGCATTGCTCTGCAGCCAACCTACATGGTCAGCAAATTACTGCAGAGTGGCGCGCTGGTGACGGTGTTACCACAATGGCGTCCGGAAGATCTTAAAATTTATGTCCTGTACGCCTCGCGCAAACACCAGTCAAAGGCTGTGCGGACACTGATTGATTATCTCGATGACTGGTTTAAACAGAATCCCTGGTGAGTTGGACTGACAGAGGAAAAATATTGTGGAATTACCGATTTATCAGATCGACGCCTTTACNGATAANGTGTTNGGTGGAAATCCGGCAGCCNTNTGTCCATTAGAACAATGGCTGCCGGCAGAGGTTATGCAACGCATCGCNATGGAAAATTCCGTCGCCGAGACAGCATTCTTTGTGCGCGAGGGTGAGNGTTTTGCCATCCGCTGGTTTACCCCGGAAATTGAAATGGATCTGTGCGGACATGCCACGCTGGCTGCGGCGCATGTGATCAANCNGTATATACATGCAGAGCTGAATGTTATCNGNTTNCACTCTGCCAGCGGTGAATTACAGGTAAGCATCGACGGTGATCTGCTGACACTGAATCTGCCTTCGCGGCCGCCGGTTATCAGCGATATTCCGCAGGTTATTCTGGATGCGTTTGAACAGNCNCCGGTGGAGATTCTNAAATCCCGCGATTACATTCTTGTTTTCAATGATGAAGANATTATCCGCCATATCGAACCGGACCAGACATTATTAAATACCATTAATCTGGANCCNGGCGGCATTGTNGTGACAGCCANGGGACGTGATGTTAAGGGGAAAGATAAGAAGGGACATGACGTGGATTTTGTATCCCGCTTTTTTACCCCCCAGGCAAGTGTCTTTGAAGATCCGGTGACCGGNTCNGCACACTGTTCGTTAATTCCTTACTGGAGCAGAAAACTCGGTAAAAAACAGCTGATCGCNAAACAGTTATCAGCCNGGGGAGGGGATCTTTATTGTGAGGACCTGGGCNAGCGGGTAACGGTATCCGGTAAAGCCATCACCTATATGCNGGGCACGGTTTTTATCTGAGGNTTATTGTCTGAANCTGCNTCTNCGGGCANCNATCAGCTTTCTTCGACAGTCACNTTCGGAATAGTCAGGCGGAAGGCCGCCCCTTCGCTGGTATCTTCCACCTGAATATCGCCGTGCAGGCGCTGNTGCACNATGTTATACACCAGATGCATGCCAAGCCCGGTGCCGCCCTGACCACGCTTAGTGGTNTAGAAGGGCTCAAAAATCTTCTGCTTCGCTTCATCATTCAGGCCTTTGCCGTTATCGGAATAGCGGATAATGATGTCGCCTTTGGCTTCCGCAGCCTGAATNCGGATCAGGCCATCGTCGCGATGTTCGAAGCCGTGCAGCAGCGAATTCATAATCAGGTTGGTGATNATCTGGCTGATGGCACCGGCGTAGGTTTCCATCCACAGACTGTCGGCACAATCAATTTCCACTTTATGGCGGTTCTGTTTGAACTTGGGCGACAGAGTTTCCTGAATTTCTTTCAGATAGTCATTAAGAACAAAACGGCGGATATGTTCGCCGGTCTGGTCTTCCGATACCTGTTTAAAGCTTTTGATCAGGTGGGCGGCGCGCTGCAGGTTTTTATCCAGAATGGAGAGGCTTTCATCCAGCATACCCATAAAATCGGCAAAGTCCTGGCGCTTCATNGANCCCGCTTCATAGGCTTCGCGGACTGTCTGATAGTTGTCGTTGATGTACGACTGAATGGTAATGCACANNCCCAGCGGCGTATTAATTTCATGGGCGATACCNGCCACCATACCACCAAGAGAAGACAGNTTTTCTGCTTCAATCAGTTTGGTCTGGGTGGCATTCAGCTGATCCAGTGCATGATTCAGNTCATCGACGGTGCGTTGCAGATTGTGCGTACGCTCGTTTACCCGGTCTTCCAGCTCAAGGTTGATNGTNCGCANCTGTTGCTGGGCCTGATTNTTTTGCAGCAGCTCAGTATTCATCTGTTCGCCCAGCGCGTTAAACGCCCGGGTCAGCTGATCGATTTCATCCTCNCTNCCGCTTTCGCGCAGNCTNAGAGCAGAAAAATTAGTGCNGGTCCGTACNTTAACTTCGTCTGCCAGNTGACGNATTCTGCGGTTAACCAGCGTGTGTACGATAAACCCCAGCAGCGTGGCCAGCAGCATCAGGCTGATAAGCTGCACAAACATGCCGGACACGGCGGCATCCCAGGCGCGCTGAATAACCAGACTGNGGTTAAAGGCAATTTCCAGAATACCGATCTGTTTGTTATTAAAGGTGAGGGTAATGGTCTGAATTTCTGAATGGTGTGGGCGCACACCCTGTTCCACATTCATGTTCAGCTGATCCGTGACNCGCACGTAGTTGACGGCCTCCAGATTCATAATGCCTTTGATCTGGGAGCGGATCTGAATTTCGTCGTAAAACCACAGGCTGGAGCCCAGTGATTGGGAGTAACTGTTGCGGATGTCCTGCAGACGATGCTCGAATTCGCGGGTTTCTCTGTGGTAGTTCCAGCCGCCGACAATGGCGGAGAGCAGCAGGGATAGCGCNACGGACGCCGCCGCAAAATAGAGAATGACCCGCCAGAGGATAGAGCGGNGGGGCTTGTTTNAATTCCCGGTCAGATCATCAGTCTGATTATCCATAAATCCCTTGTCTGTGAGTCTGTCTGNCAGCNCTGTGCCGCTTGTGTTGTACAGGGCGGCGTTGTNCTGGTCGCTGTANTGGTCGTCGTACGGGNCTGCGCAGAGATAAGGCNTATGTAGTTTAGCAGAGAAGCGATCCGGGGGAANATAAAGCTGGTTAATAAAACAACAATGACGCGCTTTGNCGCCAGAANAAAAAAAGCCCGCGTTNCCGCGGGCTGAAAACACAGACAGACCAGAAGGGAATCAGTCGTGCTGTTTATGGAAAGCGGCGTANTACAGCAGNGGGATGATCACCAGCGTCAGCATGGTCGAGACGAAAATGCCGAAGATCAGCGAAATCGCCAGACCATTAAAGATCGGGTCATCGAGAATAAAGAACGCTCCGATCATGGCCGCCACGGCGGTTAATACAATGGGGCGTGCGCGCACGGCAGCAGCGACGATCACCGCATCGGCAAAGGCCATACCTTCTGCACTTTTCTGGTTGATGAAATCGACAAGCAGAATCGAGTTACGCACGATAATGCCGGCCAGTGCGATCATGCCGATCATGGAAGTGGCAGTGAACTGCGCGCCAAACAGGGCGTGGCCCGGCATAACACCAATCACGGTCAGTGGAATCGGTGCCATAATAATCAGCGGCACCAGATAGGAGCGGAACTGACCGACAACAAGAAGATAAATCAGGATCATACCGACGCCGTAAGCGATACCCATGTCACGGAAGGTTTCATAAGTAATCTGCCATTCACCATCCCACTTCATGCTGATGTCGTCAGCCAGGGCCGGTTGCTGGATATACCACTGTTCCCAGTTCAGGCCGGCATCTTCCATGCCGAAGGCAATGCTGAACAGGCCATACAACGGACTGTCCAGTTCACCGGCCATATCGGCGGTGACAAATACCACTGGCTGCAGGTTTTTGTGATAAATGTTTTTCTCGATGGTGCTTTTACGCACGTGCACCAGATCCGCCAGAGGAACAAAGGCCCCGGTTTGCGAGCGGACTTTCATCACCATCAGCTGGTTCAGATCGACTTTATCGCCTTCTGCCAGTTCCAGACGAATCGGCAGCGGATATTTATTGTGCTCAGTGTGCAGGTAGCTGACATCTTCACCGCCCAGTGCGGTATTGATCGCCTGCACTATGCTGCTCTGGGCAACCCCCAGCATGGCTGCGCGCTGGCGGTCGATATCCAGCAGCCATTTTTCCTGATCGGCCTCCACATAGTCATCGACGTCGACGATATCCGCGGTGTTCTCAAACAGTGAGCGCAGTTCTTTTGCCGCTTTGATCTGACGGTCGTAATCCGGACCGTAGACTTCCGCGACAATCGGTGCCATTACCGGCGGACCCGGTGGAACTTCGACGATTTTGACGTTAGCGTTCATCGCCAGGCCGATTTTCTGCAGCGGTTCACGCACTGACAGCGCAATATCGTGAGACTGGCGGTCACGTTCATGTTTATCTACCAGATTGACCTGAATATCGCCCTGATTCGGATAAGCGCGCATATAGTATTGGCGCACCAGACCGTTAAAGTTGATCGGTGAAGCGGTGCCGGCGTACAGCTGTACGTCTTTAATTTCCGGCACTTTCATCAGTTCATCCGACAGTTCTTCCATAACCCGCAGCGTTTGCTCAACTGGTGTGCCTTCCGGCATGTCGACCATCACCTGGAATTCCGATTTATTGTCGAACGGCAGCATTTTCATCACCACCAGTTCAAACGCCGGCAGGGCGACAGCGAGGAAAATCAGACCTGTGATGGCAGCAAACAGCAGCACGCGTTTTTTCGCAGCATGAGCACCAACCGTAAACGGACGCATCAGCTTATTGAAGAAGTTGTACAGCTTACCCTGACGCGGGTCCGGCTCTTCATGGCTGTGGGCACCGGCGGATACGGTTTTATTCAGCAGCTTGTAGGATAACCATGGGGTCACAACAAAGGCGACGGCCAGTGAAATCAGCATACCGGTGGAGGCATTGATCGGAATCGGGCTCATATATGGCCCCATAAGACCGGACACAAAGGCCATTGGCATCAGTGCGGCGATCACGGTAAAGGTTGCCAGAATGGTTGGACCGCCCACTTCATCGACGGCCACCGGAATCACTTCCAGCAGTTTCTTGCCGCCCATGTGCAGGTGTCGGTGGATGTTTTCCACTACCACAATGGCGTCATCGACCAGAATACCGATGGAGAAAATCAGCGCGAAAAGAGAGACGCGGTTGAGGGTAAAGCCCCACACCCAGCTGGCAAATAAGGTGATCGCCAGAGTAATAAAAATTGCACCACCTACAATGATGGCTTCGCGCCAGCTCATGGTTGCCAGTACCAGCACGACCACCGCAGCCGTGGCAAACAGCAGTTTGGCGATCAGTTTGTCGGATTTATCTTTGGCGGTAATGCCGTAATCACGGGTAACTTCGGCTTTGACGCCAGCGGGAATCAGGCGGTTGTGCAGTTTTTCCAGACGCTCGTCGATAGCCTGAGTGATATCAATGGCATTCATACCCGGCTGTTTGGCAATGGCCAGAGTCACCGCAGGCGAGGAGGTGGCTTCGCCCAGATCGCGGGTAAATACCGCCTGATCCGGAACATCCGCCATTCGCGAAATAGTCGCGACATCGGATAAGTACACTAGTCCGCCGGCTGATTTACCGACGATCAGCTGTTGCAGTTCTGCGGTGTTCTGCAGGAAATTACCGGCCTGAATCTGAATGACTTCGTTATCCTGAATCAGCGGCTGGCGATAGCCACCGGCATTAGCGCTCATCAGGGCGTTGCGCACATCATCAAAGGCCAGGCCGTGGCCATTCATGCGTGCCGGGTCCAGGCGTACCTGCACCACGTCGTTGTGACCGCCGATGGTGTAGATGTCGCGGGTGCCGGGAATACGTTTCAGCTCGACTTCCAGAGCGTGGGCCACCTGAGTCAGGCTTTCGGTGGTTATCTCCGGGTTTTCTGCCGACAGCGTAATGGCCATGATCGGCACATCATCAATGCCCATCGGCTTGATAATGGGGTCAGAGACACCAAGATTCTGCGGAAACCAGTCTTTGTTGCTGTGCACCTGGTTGTACAGATTGAGAATGGCTTCTTCACGCGGAATACCCACTTCAAAGGCCACTGTCAGGACCGACTGGCCAGGCTGGCTGATGGAGAAAATGTCGTCCACGCCTTTGATTTCAGACAGCACCTGTTCGGCCGGAATCGACACCAGCTGTTCCACTTCACGGGCACTGGCGCCGGGAAAGCCGATGTAAACGTTGGCGAAGGTCACGTCAATCTGAGGCTCTTCCTCTTTTGGGGTGACCATGATGGCAAAGAAGCCCAGCAGCAGACCGACTAAGGCCAGCAGCGGAGTAATCGCCGAATTCTGAAAGGCGTGCGCTATTTTACCGGAGATACCAAGAGACATGCCTTACTCTCCTTTGCTGATATCGGCCAGTTGGGCAAGGGCGTCAGTGACTACCTGATCACCGGCGCTGAGGCCGGACAGGATTTCAACCTGGCCGTCATACTGATTGCCGGTACGTACCTGACGCAGCTCCGGTTGACCGTCATCGAGGACGTAAACGGATGTCAGTTCTGAGCGCTTGAGCACGGCAGAGCGGGGCAGCAGAAGGACGCTGCGTTCACCGGTCTGGACGCGGATTTTGGTCCACTGGCCCGGGTACAGCAGGCTGTCGTCAGCACCTTTGGTTCCGGCTGCCAGGTTCGCGCGCAGGCGCACGCTGTGATGGGTGGCATCGGCAAACGGGTAGAGCACAACGCTTTCCGGAGCGACTGACTGTTCACCAATACGCACGGAAATCTGGCTGGCATCGCGATACTGGCTGGCAATACGCTGCGGTGCATCAGCAACCGCGCGCAGTTTTTCCAGCGACATGCCGGTCATCAGGGCCTGACCCGGATTCACCAGTTCACCCAGCTCCACCTGACGGCTTTTAACCAAACCAGAATAAGGGGCGCGGACTTTGGTGTAGGCTACCTGCTCTTTCGCCTGGGTCAGTGCCGCTTCTGCGGCCTTCACAGCAGCGGCAGCACTTTTTGCCTGAGCTGTGGTGCTGTCCATTTCGCCCTGGGACAGTGTCCCTTGTTTAAACAAACGGGTATTACGCTGCAGAATCACCTGTGCGTCTTCATTCTGTGCGCGGGCCTGAGCCAGATTAGCGTTGGCCTGTTGCAGCTGGGCCTGTTGCTGGGTGTCGTCAATTTCGATTAACAGCGCGCCTTGTTCGACCTGATCGTTGACGTCGTAGTAAACCGCCTTGATAGCACCACTGGTCTGAGCCGAAATCGTACTTTCATTGACTGCTTCCAGTGTGGCTTCCAGATCGAAGTACACCGGCACAGTGACGGGTTTCAGGCTGATGGATTCTGCTGCCAGAGCCGGCAGAGCGGCGGCCAGCAGACTGATCTGCAGTGCGCCTTTTATACAAGAGCGTATGTTTGGGCGAAAGGAAGAGCGCAGAGTACGCAGGGGATGTGTATGACGGGACATGGACGATTCCTCTTCGAAAGTGGGCTGCCAAACGCGCATTAACCGCAAAGCTTATTTAATATTACTGTATTAGAATATACTAATATGGCAATTGCAAGCGCAGGTTTGTCAGGCTCAGAATCCTTCTCAGCAGTATAGAAGAGATCGTTTTAAGTGGGATTGAGCGGGGGCAGTTGGGGTAAGCAGGCAGAGTTCGCTGAATTGCACCGGGAGAGTTTATTGCTCCGGGCGCGGGTTACAGGCCGCGCCGGGAGCGGCTAAGGTACAGGCAACCGTGCTTGTCAGGCGTCAGACCAGGGTTGCTTCCAGCTTTGCGGCAGCTCAGGCCACTTTCCGCTCTGGGGCAGAGCTGTCAGCTGATGCAGGCCATCTTCGTCCTGCCATTGCAGGGCAAACGCGTGCAGATAGGTGCGGTCGGCGGGGCTGCCACCATAGCGGCTGTCGCCTTCGATGGGGCTGCCGAGGCTTTTCAGCGCTACCCGCAGCTGATGTGTTTTACCGGTTTTTGGCATCAGCAAAAACAGGCGGCGGCCTGATGCTTCGTCNAAATGGGTGATNAAGCGGGTAANNGCGGGGTTTTCCAGCGTGCGCTTAAGCAGCCAGCTGCCATTACGCCCTTTGGCCATATCGCCTTTAATCCAGCCCTGTTTTTTCGCGGGTTTGGCCGTGCTCAGAGCGATATANAATTTCTGAATCCGGTGTTCGGCAAACAGNTTGCTGAGCCGTGCCGCGGCAGCGCTGGTTTTGGCCATCAGNAGCAGNCCGGAGGTGACTTTATCGAGCCGGTGTACCGGNAAAAGCTCATGACCAAGCTGTTGGCTGGCCAGCACNACGATGCCGGCTTCGCCGTCTTCACTGTGCATATTNATACCGGCGGGCTTATACAGCGCCAGCCAGTCGCCGGCGTCATGCACGACATCCAGCAGCATATTCGGAAGGCGGGCGCTGCTCACTCAGTAGGATTCCTGCTCCATAATTTCCAGCAGACGACGCACCAGCGCTTCAAACAGCTGGGCTTCTTCGTTATCGGCGGAGGCGTTGAGACTGTACATCAGGCGTTCAATTTCAGCCCGGGACATATAACGCACAGCAACTGGGGTGGTCATGATAATTCCTTTNTTCTTCGTGCAGATCAGAAGCGATAGCTGAGCAGCAGGCTCTGGGTGGTGTAATCACCGTCTTTCAGACCTGCGCGGTCATTTTCTTTGTTGTAATCCTGATTGTCGTGCCAGCCAAAGGCGAAATCCAGTGTCACGGCNCGGAACTGATAACCGGCACCNAGTTGCCAGCCCCAGCCGTTGAATACTTTGTAGCGCTCAGATGNACCACGCGGCACCTGCANTTTTTCATAGTGCCAGGTCGGNCCTGTGTAAATACGCGGGCCTTCTTTNGCCAGTCCCCAGCCCCACATNAATTGGGTTTCGCCACCCTGCAGTTTCAGTCCGTCTTCGCCATTGACGCGGTAGAGAATAAAACGCGATGCGGCGACGTTGCTTTGCGGAAATTCGGCAAATACGGAAAATCCAGGCTGGTCACTGTCTGGCATGTATTGCGGAGCATTGCTCAGGTCCGCTGCATAGCCGCCAACGCCGACGCGGAAATTGGTAAATTCTTCTTCTGCTGCATGGCTGGCCGCTGCTGTCAGCAGGAGACTTGCTGTTATTACTTTTAGCAGAGACATCAGGGTCGCCTTGTGGTTGTTCAGGGGCTTTGAGGCTGCTGTTGCAGGCCATCAGTTCGGGGCTGCTATTGCAGACTATCAGGGCGCAAAGGCTATCCCAGCCCTCTGGCGATGGCAAGCCGCGCAGGTCTTCTATACTGAGTGTTCGCAAAACATGAAAATTCAGGGGATGTAATGACGACCAACCATGATCAGCGCTCAGCCGGACAGATAAATCAGTGGTGCGCTGACAGCGCGCAGTCCGTGACTTTTGCCTGGCAACTGTTCCCCGCCAGTCGGGGCAGAGGGTTTATGCTGGCGTTGCTGGTGGGCGTTCTGTTAGCCATCACGACTGCCGGCCATGCATGGGCCGAGGATCACTTTTTTCGTGTGCCATCGGATCCGGTGCAGGAAGCGAAAGACAATTTTGCTGCCGGTAAGTATGAATTTGCCACCATTCAGTTTCCTGACCATCAGGAAATGCCGGGTATGAAAGATGAACAGCAGCAGGTGATCGCCACGCAATACAGTGCTCAGCCGCTGAATTACCGCTGGAAAACATACAGCAATGTTGAAGATGATCCTCAGCGTCTGCTGAATATGCGCCGCTATGCCAACCGTTACAATCTGATGCTGTGGAAGCTGCTCAACACAAAAAAACAGGATGATACATTCCGTTATCGCTACTGAGCGCGGTACCATGCCTTTTTACAGCCGTCGTCGGTTCTGATGGCGGCTGACTGACCCCCTTGGTTTTATGCAGAACTCTGCGCTGGAGTATCCATTGCAATGTCGTCTGGGCTGCGGTGCCTGTTGTATTGCACCGTCTATTTCATCACCCATTCCCGGTATGCCTGAAGGTAAGCCTGCAGGTGTGCGCTGCGTGCAACTGGATGAGGACAATCTGTGCCGGCTGTTTGGCCAGCCAGAGCGGCCGAAAGTCTGCGGTGATTTTGCTGCGGAGCCACAGGTATGTGGCAGTAGTAGTGAACAAGCTATTATGATTATGACTGACCTGGAGCAGCTTACTTCCCCTCAGAAGTAGCCAAGCCGCAGAAGTAGCAGATCCGCAAAAATAGCAGATTTTCAGCAGCCGCAAAGCGGAGCAGTGAACTGCAGGAGTTGGTGTCTGCAGTCGTGTGTTCTGCTTTGTGATGAATTTTTCTGGCAAATAGAAAGTTCAGGCAGATACAAGCGCGTCTTTTCAGACAAATAAAAAGTTCAGACAAATAAAAAGCGCGTATTTTCAGGCAAATAAAAAGCGCGTCAGTGCCATTGCTGTCCCACAAATTTCTATTCAAGCATTTTCGAAAAATGTCAGGTCCCTTGTCCTCATAGAGGGGACTTCCGAAACGTCGGACCGCCCCGCTCGCTGGACGGGCTACCTCCCCGCTTCGCGCTTTCTGGCTCTGGTGACTCCAGGCATCCATGCCTTCCGCCCTGCGGGCCAACCTTCGGTTGTTCTATTTTATTCCAGAA
>PAJK01000022.1 GCA_002706025.1 Oceanospirillaceae bacterium | reverse complement strand
AAGACGGCGAAGAAGCAGCTTCTGAGGAATAATCCTCTTGGCTGATATCCGCCTTATCGTGGGTCTGGGTAATCCAGGCCCCGAATATGAAAATACCCGCCACAATGCCGGTGCATGGCTGGTCGAAGACCTGGCCCGCAGTGAAGGCATTCGTCTGAATCCGGACAAAAAATTCCACGGCCTCAGTGGCAAAGGCTTTATTGGTGGCCAGGAATGCTGGTTACTGATCCCCACCACATTTATGAATCTCAGCGGACAGGCCGTCCAGGCGCTGGCGAATTTCTACAAAATTAAGCCGGAAGAGATTCTGATTGTGCACGATGAACTGGATATGCCTCCGGGTCAGGCCAGATTCAAAACCGGCGGAGGTCACGGTGGCCAGAATGGGCTGCGTGATATTATTGCCAAACTCGGTAACAACAAAAATTTTCATCGTCTGCGTATTGGCATTGGCCATCCGGGTGACAAAAGCAAAGTCACCGGGCACGTGCTCGGACGCCCGACTGCAACCGAAAAAAGTGCGATAGACGCAGCCATAAACGAGGCCTTACACGTCCTGCCGGATGCCATCGCTGGCGATATGGCCAGGGCGATGAATCGCCTGCACTCGTTTAAAGGCTGAATTCGGGTAAAATACCCGCCAATTTCGACGACCAGAATACACAGGAAATATCCATGGGCTTTAAATGCGGTATCGTTGGTCTGCCCAACGTAGGCAAATCCACACTGTTTAACGCACTGACCAAGAATGGCATTGCGGCAGAAAACTTCCCGTTCTGTACCATTGAACCGAATGCCGGTACTGTACCTATGCCGGACCCGCGTCTTGATGCACTGGCAGAGATCGTAAAGCCTGAACGTGTGGTCCCTACCACCATGGAATTCGTTGATATCGCTGGTCTGGTCGCCGGTGCATCCAAAGGTGAAGGTCTGGGTAACCAGTTCCTCGCCAACATCCGTGAAACCGACGCCATCGCCCACGTTGTGCGCTGCTTTGAAGATGATAACGTGATTCACGTGGCTAACCGCGTTCACCCTGCCGACGACATCGACATCATCAACACCGAGCTGATCCTGGCTGATCTGGAATCCTGTGAGAAGCAGCTGCAGCGCGTTGTCCGCGTGGCCAAAGGCGGCGATAAAGACGCCATCGCCCAGAAAGCTCTGCTGGAAAAACTGATTCCACACTTCGAAGAAGGCAAAACCGCGCGCATGCTGGATATGAGCGATGACGAAAAAGTCGTCGCCCGTCGTTTTCACCTGCTGACCACCAAGCCGACCATGTACATTGCTAACGTGGCGGAAGACGGCTTTGAAGGTAACCCACACCTCGATGTTGTGCGCGAAATCGCGGCCTCCGAAGGTGCCTCTGTGGTTGCCGTATGCAACAAGATTGAAGCGGAAGTTTCTGAGCTGGAAGACGAAGACAAAATGGAATTTCTGGAAATGATGGGCATGGAAGAACCCGGTCTCGACCGTGTGATCCGTGCCGGTTATGACCTGCTGGGTCTGCAGACCTATTTTACCGCCGGGGTAAAAGAAGTCCGCGCCTGGACGACCAAAGTGGGTGCGACCGCTCCCCGCGCTGCCGCAGCCATTCATACCGACTTTGAACGCGGCTTTATCCGTGCAGAAGTGGTCAGTTACGATGACTTCATCCAGTACAAAGGCGAGAACGGTGCCAAAGAAGCCGGTAAATGGCGCCTGGAAGGTAAAGAGTACATCGTCAAAGATGGCGACGTTATCCACTTCCGTTTCAACGTCTGATCTCAGACCCGCGTTACCGGAAAGCGCCCTTGTGGTGCTTTTTTTCATTCTGATGCAAGTCCCCCAACAGACTGTTGCAGTTTTACCAACAGTAAAACATTGATGTAGCGCAAGATAAGGAGCAGAATGAACATTCAGTCCGATACTTGATAACTATGGATAAGCGACAACAAATTCTTGCAGCAACCGCTGAACTGATTGCCGAACACGGCCTTCAGTCCTGCCCCATGTCTATGGTGGCCAAACACGCAGGTTGCGGCGCCGGAACGATTTACCGTTACTTCGAGACCAAAGAGGAACTCGTGCGCGAGCTTTTTGCCGAAGTGGCTGCTGATGTGGCTGAAGCCTGCCTTAAGGATTACGACAAAAACGCCGGTATTAAGCAGCGTTTCTTTGTTTACTGGGGCAATTTCTACCACTGGATGCGGGAAAACCCGCAAACACGCGCCCTGATGGAGCAACTGGGTTCATCACCGGCCATCTGTGAAAATCATCGGCAGGTTTCTCTGCAGTGCCTGCAGGGGCCGGTTCAGGAACTGCTGGAAGAAGGCCGCAAAGAGCAGCTGATTAAGAATTTGCCGGACGAAGTTCTGGCAACCATGACCCTTGGTGCGCTGATGACCATGTGCCGTAAACAGCACCTGACGCCAGGTACCTTTAAGACCGAAGTAAACGCTAACGACCTGATCACGCTGTGCTGGGATGCCATCAAGGCTTAAGCAACAGACGCAGTCCGGCGTTTTTATTTAAAAAAATACTGAATGAACATTCACTCATAACGAGGTGGGAAAGATGGCAACTGCAAAAAAAATCGACACTCTGTCTGCTGGTTACGCTGAACAACGTACCCAAACTGCTGGCGCCCAGGTTCACGCCAGCGGCAAAAAATCTTCAATTGCGTTTTACGAAGTGCTGACGCACCTGAGCCGTAACCGCAAAAACAGCCACCGTCACGCTTAAGTAACGGTGACTGGCATTGAGCTGACTGCCCGGCCGTTATCCGGGGCAGTGCAGGCTCAGTGAAAAACAGCATCCTCCCCGGTATCTGAGTCCGCGAACGCGGCCGGCAGTACACAGTGGCGGTTAATCACCAGCAGACTGTGATCGGGTATCTGCAGTTCATTATTTTTCATCAGGCTGTCCATCAGCACGCAGGTGGCGTCGATGGAATCTATGCCGACAATCACTGCCAGAGCGTAGCCAAAACTGGTGTTCAGGGCGACAAGGTCCCCTATTTCCAGCTCTTCACGTTCGGTAATGATGTCTTCTCCGGTTATCTCATCAGTTGGCCAGGGTGTTTTAAACCGCGCCAGCGCNACCAGCTGGACGATACCCTGAANCACGTTGTCACTTAAATCGACTTCAATGTCTTCCCCATCGTCAGCATCCATCAGACGATCAAGCAGATTCATAAACAGATCGGAATCTTCTTCGGACCAGCGAAGGTCCACGGGGTGAGTACTGCTGCGGTTAGAGCGGAAGCACACTTCGGTAGGAAACTCTGCTGACTCCTCTCCGGCCATACCAGCCGGCATCAGCAGGCTGACTGCTTCAAAGCCACTTTTATCCTGATCGCTGATGCGCCAGAACAGGGGTTGCATCTCTGCGTTCATGAGAATTCTCCGTATTAACCAAACAGGGTGGTACGTGTGTGACGACTGTCTGAGATTCCTCCTTTGCACTGAGCGTTCTACGATATATAGCAGGGCTATATGACGGACACAAGCACCCGCGGCTATNGCACGGGGCGCAGAGCGGACAAAGTGGAACCCGGGTTGAGATTCTCCGAAGAGCTCCCCAGAAGGGTTATTAAACGCGCCATATCATTCATTCGTGTCATTTTTTGATGTTAATATCCGGCATTATTAACAACAGAAACATAAATACAGGGGAAGTTCATGACTCCGTCGCTGAAAAAAGGGCTGCTGGCAGGATTGGGGATGCTGGCACTGAGTGGCTGCGCCAGCAAAGTTGTAAATTACGATGCGATTGCTCAGGAAGCCAAACGGGATGCAGCGATGGCAGATGAATCGGCGTCACGAACGATCCAGCACGCTCAGTCGAAACTGGAACTGGGTCGCAGCGAAAATCTGTCCTACTACGCTCCGCGCCATCTGGCAGAAGCGGAAAAGAGCCTGCTGAAGGCGCAGGACATGCTGACCAGTGGCAAATCCGATGGTGAAGTCAAAACCGTTGCCATGACGTCGTTAAAAACCCTGGAAGCAGGCCTTGCGGTAAAAAAAGACATCCTGCGCCAGCTGAAGCCGTCTTATGACCACCTGCAGGTGCTCAAAGACATCAAGGCTGACCAGTACTTCCCGACGGATTTTGCCGACGTGGAAGAATCCCTGACCGGGGTTATGAGCCTGATGGAAGACCAGCAGACACTGAAAGCAGAGAGCGGGCAGAAAGCCCTGCTGGCCCGTATGCACCAGGTTGAAGTGAACACCATCGAATACATTCAGCTGAAACCGGTCAAAGACCTGCTCACCCGGGTTAAAAACAAAGGCGGTGCCGATGTAGCGCCCATCAGCTGGGAAACTGCACAGAAATCCCTGCTGGAAGCCCAGGCGCTGATCAGCAAAACACCGCGTGCCAAAGGCGCAATCGCCCGCGTCACAGTAGAGGCGACCAAAGCCGCGCAGCATGCGGAAGTAATCACCGACCTCACCAACCAGATTCTCGATGCCGGTAAAGACGATGCCGAAGCCATCTCGCTGAAGATGGAACGCTGGCTGTACCGCATCAGCACGGCTCTCAAGCATGAAGACATCCGCCACCTGCCACTGGATCAGCAGGCCAGCGAATACGCCAAATCCGTGGAAGAACTGATGCGCAGCAAGTAAGGCACAGCCAGAGACTGCAGACATGAAAAAGCCCGGCATTGCCGGGCTTTCTGTTTCCGCTCAGAAGTAGGTTCCCCTGGCTTCAGTCTTCTTCCGGACGTGGTGGCAGAAAAGAGCGCGGAAAGTGGCTGACGTTGGATTTCAGCTCCGGCTCCGGCAGATCAGACACTTTGGGCGTACCGACTGCTTCCACCTCATCAATGCGGATGACTGTGTGCATAGGAATAAAAGTGCGTTTCACCCCGGCAAAGGTTGCCTTCAGTTTTTCTTCGCCCGGATCCACCACCAGATTGGATTTTTCACCAAAAATCAGTTCTTCCAGCTCAACAAAACCGTACAGATCGCTCTGGTAGAGGTACCGTGCGTAGATCTCACACACCTCCGCCTGCTGCTGATAAACGATTCGGTAAATTGGTTCGGGTTTGTCTTTGCTGCTCATCTTTCCGCAATCACATACATAAAAGGGGGCGAATTATAGCACGACAAACCGGCTGAATACTGGCGAGAAAGTAAGCAGAAGCAGTATAATGCCGCCCCTTTTGAATCCGGCGGACAGTAAGCCCTTTATGACTGATCAGGTAAAGAAACTCTACATCAAAACCCACGGTTGCCAGATGAACGAGTACGACTCGTCGCGTATGGCGGACATGCTGGGCGAGAGTCATAAAATGGAGATCACGGATAACCCGGAAGAAGCCGACGTTATCCTGCTGAACACCTGCTCCATCCGTGAAAAAGCGCAGGAAAAGGTGTTCCATGAACTGGGGCGCTGGAAGCCTCTGAAAGCCAAGAACCCGAATCTGAAGATCGGCGTTGGTGGCTGTGTTGCCTCTCAGGAAGGCGATGCCATCATCAAGCGCGCGCCGTTTGTCGATATGGTATTTGGTCCGCAGACCCTGCACCGCCTGCCGGATATGGTGGATAAGTCCGCTAACGCCATTCAGGTGGTGGATGTCACCTTCCCGGAAATCGAAAAGTTCGACCACCTGCCAGCGCCAAAAGTGGAAGGCTGCAGTGCCTTTGTTTCCATTATGGAAGGCTGCTCCAAGTACTGTACCTTCTGCGTTGTACCTTACACCCGTGGTGAAGAAGTCAGCCGTCCGCTGGCCGATGTACTGAAAGAAGTGCAGAGTCTGGCCGATCAGGGCGTGCGTGAAGTGAACCTGCTGGGTCAGAACGTGAATGCTTATCGCGGTGCCACCTCAGATGGCGACATTGCAGATCTGGCTGAACTGATTACCGAAGTAGCCGACATCGACGGTATCGACCGTATCCGCTTTACCACCTCGCATCCGCTGGAGTTCAGTGACAGCCTGATCGATGTGTACGCTCAGGTACCAGAGCTGGTCAGCCATCTGCACCTGCCGGTACAGAGCGGCTCCAACCGCATTCTGTCCGCCATGAAACGCGGCCACGAAATCGATATGTACATCGACAAGATTGAACGCATCCGCAAACTGCGCCCAGATATTTCGATTTCCTCTGATTTTATTGTCGGCTTCCCGGGTGAAACCGACGAAGATTTCGAAGACACCATGAATCTGATCAACCAGATCGGTTTTGACGTGTCCTTCAGCTTTATTTACAGCCCACGTCCTGGCACGCCGGCTTCCGCGCTGGAAGACGACACCCCGGAAGAAGTGAAGAAGCAGCGTCTGCAGATCCTTCAGGCACGTATCGTGCAGCATGCGCAACAGATCAGCCGCCGCATGGTGGGCCGTGAAGAAACCATTCTGGTTACCGGTGTTTCTCGTAAAGATCCCGGCGAACTGCAGGGCCGTACTGAGAACAACCGGGTGGTAAACTTCAAAGCCGATGATCACGGCCTGATTGGTAAATTCGTTAAGGTGCGTATTGAAGATGCGTATCCGAACAGTCTCAGAGGCCTGCTGCTGAACCCCGAACTGGCCTACTGAAACGGGTAAAACATATACGGGCAGACAGCCCAACGGAGTGTCTTTTTGACCGACGAACAGAAAACCGAACAAACCACAGCGACACACAGCCACAGCTTTACCCTGGAGCCGGACGATGCACAGCGTCTGGCCAACCTCTGTGGCCATTTCGACAGCCACATCGAACAGATTGCCGATTATTATCAGCTGACCATTTTCAACCGCGGTGCCAAATTCACCGTGGAAGGCAATCTCAAACTCGGTGAACGTGCGGCCCATCTGATTCAGCGCCTGTACCGTGAAACCGGTAACGGCACCCTGATCACACCGGATCTGATTCACCTGTTTCTGCAGGAAGAAGGCTCCGAGGATGCCGCCGGCGGCAAAAAACACGATTACGATTCGCGTGCCATCAAAACCCCGGGCGGTACCTTCAAACCGCGTGGCCCGCATCAGCTGGAATACCTGCAGCGCGTACGTGAATTCGATATCAACTTTGGTGTCGGCCCAGCCGGTACCGGTAAAACCTTCCTTGCCGTAGCAGCGGCGGTTGAAGCCCTGCAGCGTGACGAAGTAAAACGCATTCTGCTGGTGCGTCCGGCGGTCGAAGCCGGTGAAAAACTGGGCTTCCTGCCCGGCGACCTGGCACAAAAAATCGATCCTTATCTGCGCCCGCTGTACGACGCCCTGTATGAAATGCTCGGCTTTGAACAGGTTGGCCGCCTGATTGAACGCAACGTTATCGAAATTGCACCGCTGGCCTACATGCGTGGCCGTACTCTGAGCCACTCGTTCGTGATTCTGGACGAGTCCCAGAACACCACCAAAGAGCAGATGAAGATGTTCCTCACCCGGGTTGGTTTCGGCTCCAAAGCCGTGATCACAGGTGACGTTACTCAGGTCGACCTGCCCCGCGGCGTGTATTCCGGCCTGAAGCACGGTCTGGAAGTGCTGGATGGTGTTCCGGGTATCGGTGTCACCCGCTTTAACAATGCCGACGTGGTGCGCCACCCACTGGTGCAGCGCATTGTCGATGCCTACGACAAATTCGATGAAAAAGAGCAGAAGCAGCAGGAAGAGCGCAAAGCTGCCATGCTGACTGCCCGCAACCGCGATGCCGACGATGAGGATGCTGCATCATGAATCTGATGCTGGATGTCCAGCTGGCCGAAGAGCTTGATGATTTCGCTGACTTTCTGCCGTCTGAAGAGCAGCTGCAGCAATGGGCGGAAGCCGCCCTCGCCGGCCGCACAGAGTTTGAAGAACCGGAGATGACCATCCGTCTGGTCGCCCCGGAAGAGAGTCAGGAGCTGAACAGTGAATACCGTGGCAAGGACAAACCCACCAACGTGCTGTCTTTTCCCTTCGAAGCTCCGCCTGAAGTACCGCTGGAACTGCTGGGTGATCTGATCATCTGTGCGGCGGTGGTACAGCAGGAAGCCATTGAACAGGATAAAACCACTGACGCTCACTGGGCCCACATGGTTGTGCACGGCTGCTTGCATTTGCTCGGGTACGACCATATAAAGGACGATGAAGCTGAAATAATGGAAGACCTCGAGCGGCAGATTCTTGCTTCTCTGGGATACCCGGATCCATACCTGGATGAGGAAAAATGAGCGAAGACCGATCGGGCCAGCACAAAACCTGGCTGGAAAGATTGACTGACCTGTTCTCTGACGACCCGCAAAGCCGTCAGGACATCAAAATCATATTACGGGAAGCTGCCGAACGAGCCATCGTCGACAGCGATACCCTCAACATTCTGGAAGGTGCCCTGCAGGTATCAGAAATGCAGGTACGGGATATTATGATCCCCCGCTCCCAGATGACGTCGATCCATATCGACGAACCCCTGAAAGATTATCTCCCCAAGATTATCGATTCTGCTCACTCGCGCTTCCCGGTGATGGGGGAAGGCCCGGATGAGGTTATTGGCATTATGCTGGCCAAAGACCTGCTGCCATTAATTCTTAACGATGATCGTGAACAATTCACACTGAAAGAAATCCTGCGTCCGACCACTTTTGTGCCGGAAAGCAAACGCCTGAATGTGTTGCTGCGGGAGTTCCGCGCCACCCGTAACCATATGGCGATTGTGGTGGATGAATTCGGCAGTGTCGCTGGTCTGGTAACCATCGAAGACGTGCTCGAGCAGATCGTCGGTGAAATCGAAGACGAACACGATTACGACGAAGAAGACAGCATGATCAAGGAAGTGGAAGACGGCATCATCATGGTGAAAGCCCTGACGCCGATCGAAGACTTCAATGAGCACTTTGATGCCGGTTTCCCGAGTGATGAATTCGATACCATCGGCGGTATTGTTATCCACCACTTTGGCCGCGTGCCGGAATGCAACGAGCATATCCGCATCGATAACTGGCAGTTCAAAGTGGTCAACGGTACCAGCCGTCAGATTAATCTGCTGGAAGTTACCGCCACAGAGTAACAATCAACACTTTGACAGGGTGAGCCTTCGCCGCGTCGCCTGACGGAATCTGACATGACATTCTGGATGCCCATCCTGCAACTGATTGCCGGTGCCGCCTTTCCGCTGGCATTGGCGCCTTTCTTTTATTGGCCGGTGGGCCTGATCAGCCTGCTGATCTTTGCCCACGGTCAGTTTACCACCCAGTCATCCCGCAGTGCTTTCTGGCGTTGCTGGCTATACAGCTTCGGCATGTTCAGTGTCGGCATCTCCTGGGTTTACGTCAGCATCCATGATCATGGCGGTACGCCGGCGTTTCTGGCGATCCCGATGGTCGGCATTTTCGCCGCCTTCCTCGCCTTCTTCCCGGCCATGGTTTTCAGCCTGCGCTATGCCCTGTTCGGTCAGCACCATGCCTGGCTGACGATCCCCGTGTTCTGGTTTCTGCAGGAGTGGCTGCGCAGCTGGTTCCTTACCGGCTTCCCCTGGCTGTTCGCCGGTGATGGTCACCTGTTCAGCTGGCTATCTGGCTGGGCACCTGTCATCGGCAGCTATGGCATCTCGGTCATTCTGCTGCTTACGGTCACCAGTGTATGGATGCTGATCAGCAGCCGTAAACCCAAATGGCTGCTGATGTTACTGCTGTGGCCTGTTGGTCTGGCCCTGCAATCCTTTGACTGGACCACCCCGGTCGGAGAGATGAAAGTAGCCGCAGTTCAGGGCAACATTCCTCAGGATGACAAATGGAAACGGGAAATGATCAGCCCGACCATTAATGCCTATTACCAGCAGACCAGTGACCACTGGGATGCCGATCTGATTCTGTGGCCGGAAACCGCCATGACACTGCTGTATGATCAGTTTCAGCCCTATCAGGAAGAACTGCAGGCGGAAGCACTGGGCACACATACCACCATCATTACCGGCATTCCCTATCGCCATCCGCGCGGCAGCGAGCTGGCCGGTAAATTCCACAACAGCGTGATTGCTTTTGGTTATGGCCAGGGCATATACCACAAACAGCGCCTGGTTCCCTTTGGTGAATACGTGCCACTGGAAGATCTGATCCGCGGCCTGATCCCTTTCTTTGATCTGGATATGTCGAGCTTTCTGGCGGGCAAACCTGATCAGCAATTATTGAAAGTGGGCAAAAAAACTGCTGAGGACGAGCAGCTCTATCTGGTCGCTCCTTACATCTGCTATGAAATTGCTTACCCGCAATTAGTCACCAGCATGGCCAAAAATGCTGACCTGTTAGTCACCGTCAGCAACGATGCCTGGTTTGGTGATTCTCTCGGGCCAAAGCAGCATATGGCACTGGCACAGATGCGTGCGCTGGAAACCGGCCGCTATATACTGCGCGCCACCAATACCGGTATCACCGCTCTGGTGGATAATAAAGGCAATATCCTCTCGCGCCTGCCCTATGAACAGCGTGCGACCCTGACCGGTACAGCACAGATGCGCGAGGGCAGCACGCCGTATATGCTAGTGAATTTATGGCCGTTATACGCGCTGACTTTACTGGCCTTTGTACTCGCCGGCCTGAAAAAATACCGCTCACGGAATCACCTCTATGGCTAAATTACTGTTCCGCCTGAATCAGGTCGAAGATGACGAAGCCGACGATGTGCGCGCCTTACTGGACGAAGCAGGGCTCGAGTATTACGAAACCAATGCCGGTCGCTGGCGCGTATCGGTAGCAGCCATCTGGCTGCGCCACGACGATGATTATGAGCAGGCCCGGGCCATGCTTGATGATTATCAGCAACAGCGCAGCGAGCGCCTGCAGGAAGAATATCGCCAACTGGAAGAAAACGGTGAGCAGGAAACTTTTTTGCAGCGCGCCCGGGAGCGCCCGGCCGATCTGATTCTGGTGATTCTGTCGGTGGTGATTGTGATTGGTCTGATGGTGTGGCCATTTCTCAATTTTGCCCGGGATTAAGCCCGGCGGCGCCCGCTAACGAAAACGCTCGAAAACACTAAAGACGGGAAACGCTGAAGAAGAGAAATTCAGGGAAGTGCAGGTGTTCAGCAGAGAGCACCTGCAGATTGGCCATCCGCTCAGTGCGTTTTAGCTCAGCGCTTTTATAACAGCCTCAATGATAGGCTGATTGGCCTCAGGAAATTCAAAATCCTGCAACCGGGTAAAAGATACCCAGCGGGCCTCCTGCCCTTCCGCACCGTGGGCGGTAATTGCATCATTCATATTGGTATGAACCCAGCAAACGTCCAGCAGTACGCTTTTATCAGGATAATTGAACGGAATTTCCATCAGTGGGCTGATCTGATCTTCCGTGACTTTTAACGCCACTTCTTCATCCAGCTCACGCACCAGAGCCGCCGCAGTACTTTCACCTGCTTCAACTTTGCCGCCGGGGAATTCCCATTTGCCACCCTGATGTTTGTCATCGGGGCGGCGGGCAATCAGTATGTCGCTGTCATTAACCACGATGACAGCGACGGCTACGTGCACAACCTTCATAACTCAGAAGCGACCATCAGGAACGGTAATCAGCATTGATCGTAACGTATTCGTGCGACAGGTCTGTGGTCCACAGCTGTTCCGTCACATCACCACGTCCTAACTGAATACGGATAGTGAATTCGCTCTGTTTGAAAATCGCAGCACCGGCAGCTTCGGTGTAAGAATCACAACGGCCACCGTCTTCAACGATCTGCACGTCTTCCAGATAAATCTGCACTTTATCCAGGTCAAAATTCTGTACACCACTGCGGCCAACCGCTGCCAGAATTCGGCCCCAGTTAGCATCGGAAGCAAACATCGCAGTTTTCACCAGAGGTGAGTGAGCCACGGTATAAGCCACATCAAGCGCTTCTTTCTGTGCTGCTGCACTTTCCACACGGATAGTAACGAACTTGGTCGCACCTTCACCGTCACGGACAATGGCCTGAGCCAGAATCTGGAAGGCTTCTTTCAGCAGCGCAAACACCTGCTGACCTTCCGCTGACGCTGCATCCGTAATCATCACGCCGGATTTACCGGTCGCCATCAGCATGCAGGAATCGTTAGTGGAAGTATCGCCATCAATGGTAATGCGATTGAATGAGCAGTCCGCCAGCTCTTTACACCAGGCCTGCAGCACATCAGCTGCCACACCGGCGTCAGTAGCGATAAAGCCAAGCATGGTCGCCATGTTCGGCATAATCATACCGGCACCTTTGGAAATACCGGTGACCGTTACCGTGCTGCCAGCGATATCAGCCTGCTTGCTGAAACCTTTTGGCAGCGTGTCTGTGGTCATAATGCCTTTTGCAGCACGGGCCCAGTTATCTGCACTGAGGTTCTCCAGCGCTGCAGGAATACCACGTTCAAACGCCGGCATATTCAGCGGCTCACCGATAACGCCGGTTGAAAATGGCAGTACCGAATCAGCAGCGCAACTGCCTTTTTCAGCCATCAGTTCACAGCTCTTAACCGCATTGCCATAACCGGATTTACCGGTACCGGCGTTGGCATTACCGGTATTAATCAGCAGGTAGCGCGGCTGCGCAGAAGCGGAGAGATGCTGTTTACAGATCTGTACCGGCGCTGCACAGAAGGCGTTGGTGGTAAAAACACCCGCCACGTTGGTGCCTTCCGCCAGCTCGATAACAACCATATCGTCACGATTAGCGTAACGCACATGCGACTGAGCGACGCCCAGCCGCACACCATCAACTGCTTTAAAGTCTTCAAAAACTGTAAAGTTAACGGCCATTTTCTTCTGCTACCTCAGGAAAGCTTGCCATGGCAATGCTTGTATTTTTTACCTGAACCACACGGACATGGTTCGTTACGGCCTACCTTGCGTTCATCACGGACAAAAGGTTCTGCCTGATCATCTGTCTCTGCACCTTCAGGTGCTTCACCAGCCATAGACTCAGCGGCTTCATGCTGATACTGGGCGCGCTCAGCCTGTGCTTCTGCGGCTGCACGACGCTGTTCTTCCATTTCACGGACTTCTTCTTCCTGACGCACTTTCACGTGGGACAGTACGCGGATGGTTTCACGTTTGATATTGCCCAGCAAAGCTTCGAACAGGCCAAAGGATTCGCGCTTGTATTCCTGTTTCGGGTTCTTCTGACCATAGCCGCGCAGGTGAATACCCTGACGCAGGTGATCCATAGTGGCCAGGTGCTCTTTCCACAGGTTGTCGAGTACCTGCAGCATAATCTGCTTTTCAAACATACGCAGGGCTTTGCTGCCCGCTGCGGCTTCTTTCTCTTCGTAGGCTTTCTGAATCTCTTCCAGAATACGCTCACGCAGAGTTTCTTCGTACAGTTTGTCTTCGTTATCCAGCCATTGCTGAACCGGCAGTTCGATATCAAATTCGGCTTTCAGGTGTTTCTCAAGACCTTCAACATCCCACTGCTCGACAAGGCTCTGTGGTGGAATAAAGTCATCAATGGCTTCGTTCACCACGTCAGCACGGATAGCAGTAATGGTTTCAGAAATATCCTCTTTCGCCATCAGCTCATTACGCTGGCCGTAAACCGCACGACGCTGATCGTTGGCAACGTCATCGTATTCCAGCAACTGCTTACGGATATCGAAGTTACGGCCTTCCACTTTACGCTGTGCTTTTTCGACAGCGTTAGTCACCATGCGGTGCTCGATGGATTCGCCATCTTTCATACCCATTGCCTGCATCATGCTGCGCATACGCTCAGACATAAAGATGCGCATCAGGTTGTCTTCCAGCGACAGGAAGAAACGGGTAGAACCCGGGTCACCCTGACGACCGGCACGACCACGCAGCTGGTTATCGATACGGCGGGATTCATGACGCTCGGTACCGATGATATGCAGACCACCGTTTTCCAGTACCTGATCATGGCGCTTCTGCCAGTCTGCCTTAATCGCGGCAATCTGTTCTTCAGACGGATCTTCCAGAGCAGCCACTTCGGCTTCCCAGTTACCGCCCAGCATAATGTCGGTACCACGACCGGCCATGTTGGTGGCGATGGTCACAGCAGCGGGGCGACCTGCGTCAGCAATAATCTGTGCTTCGCGGGCGTTCTCTTTGGCGTTCAGTACGTTGTGCTGAACCTTAGCTTTGGTCAGCTGCTGCGACAGATACTCAGATGCTTCAATAGAAGCAGTACCCACCAGCACCGGACGCTGTTGCGCAGTTACTTCGCGGATTTCTTCGATGACCGCGTCATATTTTTCTTTCTGAGTGGCATAGATCACATCGTTGTAATCGATACGGCGTACCTGTTTGTTGGTCGGGATAACCACAACATCCAGGTTATAGATCTGCATAAACTCGAACGCTTCGGTATCCGCAGTACCTGTCATACCGCCCAGCTTTTCATACAGACGGAAATAGTTCTGGAAGGTGGTCGAGGCCAGTGTCTGACTCTCTGCCTGAATCTGAACGCCTTCTTTGGCTTCCACCGCCTGATGCAGACCTTCACTCCAGCGACGACCCGGCATGGTACGGCCGGTGTGTTCGTCAACGATCACGATCTGCCCATTCTGCACGATGTAATCGACGTTTTTCTGGTACACAGCGTGAGCTTTCAGAGCCGCGTGCACGTGGTGCAGCAGATTCAGGTTAGTCGGTGAGTACAGACTTTCGCCTTCCTTCAGAATACCGGCTTCAGTCAGCAGCTGCTCAACAAATTCGTGACCTTCTTCGGTCAGTTCAATGGAGCGCTGTTTTTCGTCAACAACAAAGTGGCCGGTTGCGCCACCCTGACCGCCGTCGATGGCTTCGCCCTGCTCCAGCTTGGGTACCAGCAGGTTAATCGCGCGGTACATTTCCGAGCTGTCTTCCGCCGGGCCAGAGATAATCAGTGGTGTACGGGCTTCATCGATCAGAATGGAGTCCACCTCGTCGACGATGGCGAAGTACAGGTCACGCTGCACTTTGTCTTCGATCGAGAACGCCATATTGTCACGCAGGTAATCAAAACCGAATTCGTTGTTGGTACCGTAAACGATGTCAGCGGCGTAGGCTTCACGCTTCTCGACATTGTTCATGCCCGGTACCACGATACCGACGGTAAGACCCAGAAACTCATATAAAGGACGCATCCAGTTGGCATCACGGCGTGCCAGGTAATCGTTCACCGTCACCACGTGCACGCTCTTACCGGTCAGTGCGTTCAGATAGGTCGGCAGAGTACCCACCAGAGTTTTACCTTCACCGGTACGCATCTCAGAAATACGGCCTTCGTGCAGAGCGATACCACCGATCATCTGTACATCGAAGTGGCGCATGCCCATCACCCGGACACTGGCTTCACGGCATACGGCAAAAGCTTCAGGGAGGATGCTGTCGAGGGATTCTCCCCCTTCTATACGCTGACGGAACTCATCACTTTTGGCTTTCAGCTGATCATCGCTGAGTGCCTTAATGTCTTCTTCCTGAGTATTAATACGGGCGACGATTTTGCCCATGCGTTTCAGTTCGCGGCTGTTCTTACTGCCAAAAATCTTTCGAAAGAGTTTACCAATCATGGTTTTATCATTATCCGGGACAAATAGAGGGCTCTGGGCCAAAGTGCTAAAGGCTACTTATAACCCAGAATGATGACAAGCGTGTTGAATAGAAAGATTATCGCGGTTTGCGATGAATATACGCGGCAGGATCGACCGTACGGCCGTTTTTGTAGACTTCAAAATGCACGTGAGGGCCGGTCGAACGACCTGTGCTGCCCATCAATGCTACGACATCGCCTTTACGCACGACGTCACCAACAGCGACTTCAATCTCTTTACAGTGGGCATAACGGGTTTTGTAACCGTTACCATGATTGATTTCCACCAGGTTGCCATAGCCGTAGCGCGGGCCAGACCAGGTAACGACACCGGATGCCACGGCGACAATATCTGCGCCCATTTTACCGGCGAAATCGACCCCGGCATGCCAGGCCAGACGTCCGGTGAAAGGATCGGTACGCTTACCGTAACGGGAGGACATCCAGCCTTTGGTGATCGGACGACCAGCCACAAAGGTATCGTCGTTAAGCTTGTTNGCGGACATCAGGTCGTCCAGCACTTCAAGCTGCTGCTCACGGCTGTCGATGCGTTCNGCCAGCTCGTTCAGCACTTCTTTGATCTCTGGTGAACGGTAGGCTTCACCCAGAGTACCGGCAGGGCCACCAACGGCAGGCTCTACGCTGAAATCGAATTCTTCGGAGTTTAATGCTGAGATATCAACAAGGCGCTCACCCAGAGCATCAAGGCGCAGCAGTTTTGCCTGCAGATCTGCAAGGCGGAGAGTCAGTGCTTCCAGCTCCTGATCCGTCTGACGGCGGATCTGCTGCAGCTCCTGCTTTTGCATACTGAGATCGCGTTCCCATGCCTTGGCGGCATTNGGGTCAAGAATACCTTCATCAGCGAGACGCTCTGCCAGCCAGAAGCCGGTGGCGCCCATGGCAAACGGCAGAACCAACAGGAAACCNAACATCATGGTGCGCGCTGACGCCCCCAAGGTGTAGGTCCTGGACTCCCCGTGTTTTCTGCCAACAATGATGATATTCATACGCTTACACTTCCCGGTGGGCTTCCGCCACTCCGTACTTCATCGGCAGTTATAACCTGACTGCCAATAAAAAACAAAGGCCATAATGGAATTATGGCCTTCATTGGGGGATACACCAAAACTATCTTGTATCAAAAAGTTAACCGGCTGCGGCTGGTCGGATGTAGGAAATTGGTGCGGTTTCTTCCGGAAACTCGACAAATTCCCAGGCATCTTCCTGAGCAAACAGCTCTCGCAGGAGCTTNTTGTTCAGGCCGTGGCCGGATTTGTAGCCGATGTATTCGCCAATCAGACTGTGGCCAAGCAGGTACAGGTCACCGACAGCGTCGAGGATCTTGTGCTTAACGAACTCGTCTTCATAACGCAGACCGTCTTCGTTCAGAACACGGTATTCATCAACCACGATGGCGTTTTTCACACTGCCGCCCAGAGCCAGATTCTTGGAACGCATGTATTCCAGGTCTTTTGTGAAGCCGAAGGTACGGGCGCGGCTGACTTCTTTAACATAAGACGTGGAAGAAAAATCCAGACTGGCTTTCTGAACGCTCTGTTTGAGTACCGGATGGTCAAAATCAATCTCAAAACTGACTTTGAAACCTTCGTAAGGAACAAAAGAAGCGATTTTGTCGCCTTCTTTNACTTCTACTTTACGNTTGATACGGATAAAGCGCTTCGGAGCCCCCTGCTCGGCAATACCGGCAGACTGCAGCAGGAATACAAACGGACCAGAACTGCCGTCCATAATAGGTACTTCCTGCGCGCTGAGCTCAACGATCGCATTATCAATGCCCAGACCAGCCATAGCTGACAGCAGGTGCTCAACGGTATCAACCCGTGCATGATCCTTAACCAGAGTGGTAGACAGGGTAGTCTCACCAACGCTGTCTGCATGCGCAGGAATATCCACAACCGGATCAAGATCCGTACGACGGAAGACAATCCCGGTATTTACAGGTGCAGGCTTCAGTGTGAGATATACCTTCTCACCTGAATGGAGGCCAACCCCGGTAGCGCGGATTGTATTTTTAAGCGTACGTTGTGGAATCATTTAGCAAACCTGACAATTCTGTGCAATTTATATACAAATTTAACCGGCAGCATTATATCAGCATTTAAGCAATGCGCCAGAGCGCACTGCTTAATCTGCCTGACGACGAAGNAAAGCCGGGATATCCAGGTAGTCCATATCCGGACGATCTGCGACATCGACTTTCTTAGCGGCGTTTCCTGACTGACGGGATACCGTTGGACGATCCAGCTGACTGTAGTCAGTGGTGCCATCTGCTTTACGTGCAGTGTTATCGACCACTTTCGTTGGCTTTGGTTCCTCAACCTCTTCCGCACGNCCGAGACCNGTNGCCACAACAGTGACGCGCAGTTCATCGGACAGCTCAGGGTCGATAACAGTACCAACAACAACNGTGGCGTTATCAGAAGCNAACTCTTCTACCACGCTGCCGACTTCGCTGAATTCACCCAGAGACAGATCGAAACCTGCGGTGACGTTCACCAGGATGCCGCGGGCACCACGGAAATCGACATCTTCCAGCAGCGGGCTGCCAATGGCACGCTCAGCGGCTTCACGGGCGCGGTTGTCACCACTGGCTGAACCGGTACCCATCATTGCCTGACCCATTTCAGACATAACAGTGCGTACGTCGGCAAAGTCGACGTTGATCATACCCGGACGGGTAATCAGATCTGCAATGCCCTGAACCGCACCCAGCAACACGTTGTTAGCTTCTTTAAAAGCATCTAACAGAGAAGTGTTTTTGCCAAGTACAGAGAGTAACTTTTCGTTTGGAATTGTAATCAGCGAGTCGACGTGCTCAGCCAGTTGCTTCAGACCGGTGTCAGCCGCTGCCATACGTTTTTTACCTTCAAACGGAAATGGCTTGGTCACAACCGCAACAGTCAGAATACCGAGTTCTTTTGCAACTTCGGCAACTACTGGTGCACCACCAGTACCTGTACCACCACCCATACCGGCGGTGATAAATACCATATCGGCACCTTTCAGAGATTCTGCAATGCGCTCACGATCTTCCAGAGCAGCCTGACGGCCGACTTCCGGATTCGCACCAGCACCCAATCCTTTGGTGAGACCTGTACCCAGTTGCAGAATAGAACGTGAAGTCACATTCCGCAGTGCCTGTGAATCGGTGTTGGCACAGATAAAATCAACACCTTCGATGTTGTTATCCACCATGTGCTGAACGGCGTTACCGCCACCACCACCTACACCTACAACTTTAATGACTGCCGTTTGTTGCAGGTCATCTGCCAATTCAAACATATCCCCATCTCTATGCTGAGACATAGCGTATCTCCTTAGCCGCGCGCTAGTGATATTTAATATTAAAAATTGCCTTTAATCCAATCTTTTATCCGCGAAAAAACTCCGTCATTTCGCTCTTCGACCGGACCATTTTTTGATTTATTTAACTGCTGTTTTGCTGCGTACAGCAAAAGCCCCACAGAAGTCGAATAAATCGGGTTATTGATCACGTCTGTCAGTCCGGAAACCCCCTGGGGTTTAGCCAGACGAACCGGCATATGAAAGATTTCTTCTGCCAGTTCTGTAACACCTTCCATCTTCGCTGTACCACCGGTCAGAACGATGCCGGCAGCGACCATATCTTCAAAGCCACTGCGACGTAATTCTGACTGAATCAGCGTAAAAAGTTCGTCATATCTTGGCTCAACGACCTCAGCCAATGCCTGACGTGATAAATCTCTTGGCGCACGATCACCAACACTTGGCACCTTGATGGTTTCGTCCGCTTTTGCCATCTGCGTCAATGCGCAGGCGTATTTAATTTTGATCTTTTCCGCATGCTGGGTCGGCGTACGTAATGCCATGGCAATATCGTTAGTAACCTGATCACCGGCAATCGGAATAACCGCGGTATAACGGATCGCGCCTTCAGTGAAAATAGCGATATCGGTTGTACCGCCACCGATGTCGACCAGACAGACGCCCAACTCCCGTTCGTCATCGGTTAAAACCGCATAACTGGATGCCAGCTGCTCAAGAATAATGGCATCAGTCTGCAGCCCACAGCGCTGCACGCAACGCTCAATATTCTGTGCTGCATTGACGGCACCGGTAACCAGATGCACTTTTGCTTCCAGACGCACACCGGACATACCTACCGGCTCTTTTATGCCTTCCTGATTGTCTACCACATATTCCTGCGGCAACACATGCAGAATGCGCTGATCCTGAGGAATCGCGACTGCCTGCGCAGCATCAATAACCCGGTCGATATCCATCTGCGTAACTTCACGGTCACGCACTGCCACAATGCCGTGGGAATTCATGGAATGAATATGACTTCCGGCAATGCCGGCGAACACGGAATGGATGGTACAGCCAGCCATCAGCTCAGCTTCTTCAACTGCACGTTTGATCGACTGCACAGTCGATTCAATGTTGACCACAACACCCTTTTTCAGACCACGGCTCGGATGTGATCCAAGACCCACGATCTCAATATTACCGTCACCATCTACTTCACCAACGATGGCAACAATTTTGGATGTTCCGATATCCAGGCCTACCAACATATTTTTTTGTGGCACCTGACTCATTACCCCATCTCCTGCGTTGAACGCCAGCGCACCGCGGCGCCTTTTCCGTAACGTAAATCCAGACTTTCAACTGCATCCGCCGGCAAATCTGCCAGCAAACGACCAAGCCGCTGCAGCCTCTCTTCAAAATACTGTCGTCCAAGATTTACCTGCCATCCATTGGACAGACTCAGACTGACGGATCCCACCTTGTTAACTGTCAGCATATTGATTGCCAGTTCCTTCTGCTTAAGGCTCTGCTGAACGCGGCGAAAATATCTGACTGCCGTTTCCGCCTGGCCTTCATCACCATTTATTCTTGCCAGCCCCTCAGTGTTGTAACCCTGAGGAATTTCACTCAGTTCACCACTGATACTCAGCAGCTTTTTATCATTCATCACTGCCATGGGCAGATCTTCTGCAATCATCACCTGCAGAGTACCTGGCCATTGTTTACGCACCATCACCTGCTTTATCAGCGGCAGCGCATCCAGCTGTTTATACACAGCCTGTGGATCAAGCGAAAAAAAACTCTCGTTTTTTACCCAGGCCAACTGTTTGGCCAGCTCATTGGCATCCCACACAGACAAACGGCCATTCACTTCAATCTCCTGAATCGGCCAGCTCTGATACGCCCATTTACCACCGGCGATGACGACCACTGTAAACAGCACCGCACCGACCCAATGCCACGGAATCGACGGCAGCTGAATATTCCACTCCCGTTTTTCCTTTACCTTAAGCGGTGTGGCACCACGGGGCACATCGGCATGTTTAGCCACGCGAACGCCCCTGCGCTTCCAGTAACAGCTTTTCAACTAACTGCGGAAATTCCATCCCAACGGCTTTCGCAGCCATCGGCACCAGGCTGTGGTCTGTCATGCCCGGTGCAGTATTCGCTTCCAGCAGCCAGAAACTGCCATCGCTGTCCTGCATCACATCAATACGACCCCACCCCTGACAACCCAGCACATCAAAGGCGCGCAACGCCAGCTGTTGCAGTTCAGCCTCTTTTTCTTCACTCAGACCACAAGGCAGCAGATACTGTGTATCGTTGGCTTTGTACTTGGCATCGTAGTCATAAAATTCATGCGTTGTTTTCAGCTGAATAGCTGGCAGTGCTTCGCCATCCACAATCGCTACCGTGAACTCAGCACCGGACACCCAGCTTTCAGCCAGCACCAGACCATCAAAACCGGAGGCGTATTCATAGCTTTCTCGCAGATCTTCAGCGGTATGAACTTTACGCATACCAATACTGGAGCCTTCACGGGCTGGTTTTACAATCGCGTCGTGGCCTAATTCATTAATAAGCTGCGACCATTCACTGTCAGCTTTTAGTAAAAAAGCCGTTGGTGTTGGTAATCCGGCCGCCTGCCAGATCAGTTTTGTACGCCACTTATCCATAGCCAGAGCAGAAGCCATAACGCCACTGCCGGTATAGGGTTTTNCCAGCCATTCAAGTACNCCCTGAATNGTGCCGTCTTCGCCGCCACGACCATGCAGGGCAATAAATGCGATGTCGAATTCTTCCGCAGTCAGCTGTGCTACNGCATGTTGCTGAATGTCGATTTTTTTCACATCAGCCTGCAGCGAACATAACGCGTCATAAACGGCAGCACCGCTGCGCAGNGATACTTCNCGNTCGGCTGAGGTACCGCCCATCAGTACCAGNATTTTTCCAAGGCCGGAAACTGTCATAATTCCACCTCATTCAGCCAGTCTGGCAGATCCCGTGCCAACTGCAGTGCNAGGCTGCCGATATCACCGGCACCCTGAGTTAAAAGAATATCGCCAGGNCGTAAAATACCCTGCAATGGCTGTTTTAATGATTCATCACGCTCAACAAACACCGGATCCAGNGTTGTGCGCTGACGAATACTGCCACACAGTGAACGNCCATCCGCACCGGCAATCGGTTTTTCACCCGCCGGATAAACTTCCATCAATAACAGTGCATCAGCCCGCGACAATACTTTGACAAAATCCTCGTAAAGATCGTGTGTCCGCGTATAACGGTGGGGCTGGAATAACATCACCAGACGACGCTCCGGAAAACCGCTNCGNATAGCTTCGATGGTAACTTCAAGTTCNCGNGGATGGTGGCCATAATCATCGACCATCATCACGTCNCCATCACCCANNGCAAACTCACCACAAACGGTAAAGCGCCGGCCTACTCCGGCAAATTTTTCCAGCGCATTGACGATAGCTTCATCANNCACACCTTCGTCATCCGCCACTGCAATGGTTGCCAGTGCGTTCAGCACATTGTGTTTTCCTGGCATNCGCAGACGGATATTCAGATCACTGCGGTCACCCGGGCGATGTACGGTAAAGCTGGTAAAAATCCCCTGCTGCGACAAATTATCAGCACGNTAATCAGCNTCATCAGAGAAACCATAGGTAACCACCTGACGNCCAATACGTGGAATCAGTTCACGCACCGTAGCGTCATCGATGCANACAACCGCCAGTCCGTAAAACGGCAGATTGGAGAGAAAATCGATAAAGGTATTTTTCAGAACCTCAAAGTCGCCGCCATAGGTGCTCATATGGTCGGCATCAATATTGGTNACGATGGAAACCATNGGCTGCAGATGCAGGAAAGACGCATCGCTTTCATCGGCTTCTGCGACCAGATAACGGCTGGCACCCAGACGCGCATTGGTTCCTGCACTGTTCAGTTTCCCACCAATAACGAAGGTCGGATCAAATCCGCCTTCGGCCAGTACTGATGTCACCATACTGGTGGTCGTCGTTTTTCCGTGAGTACCGGCGACAGCAATGCCGTGACGGAAGCGCATCAGTTCCGCCAGCATTTCAGCACGGCGTACCACCGGCACCCGGCGCGCCAGTGCTGCTTTAATTTCCGGGTTGTTCTCATCAATTGCAGTTGAAACCACCACCACATCAGCCTGAGCCACATGAGCTTCTTCGTGCCCGATAAANACTTCAACACCCAGTGAACGCAGCCGTTCAGTCACCGTAGACTCACGCAGATCCGAGCCTGAGATTTTATAACCCTGNTTAAGCAGAACTTCGGCGATACCACACATCCCGGCACCACCAATCCCTACAAAATGAATGCAGTGGATACGGCGCATCTCCGGAATCAGGTGACGCATAATTTCTCTTTCCTGTTCAGTCACGGGCAAACCTCTTAACCTGTTGTGCAACTTTTTCAGCTGCATCTGTCATTGCCAGGCTGCGTGCGCGGCCAGCAATGTCTGCTAATTCTTTACGTTCTTTGCTGTAGCTGAGCCACTGCTCTGCAAGCCACTCCGGTGTCAGATCAGACTGCGGACACAGAATCGCCGCTTTGTGATCAGACAAATAACGGGCGTTCGCGGTCTGATGATCATCAACCGCTGACGGCAGCGGAATAAAAATCGCAGCGCAGCCTGCAGCGGCGACTTCCGAGACAGTGAGAGCACCGGCACGACAAACCAGCAGATCTGCCCAACTGTAGGCTTCCGCCATATCAGCAATAAAAGGCAGAACATCCGCCTTAATGCCGGCATTTTTATAATCAGCCGACACTTTTTCATAATTATTTTTACCCGCCTGATGACGCAGATTCGGGCGCTCATCAGCAGGGAGAGTATCCATGGCAGCAAATACCGCGTTATTAACCGCGACCGCCCCCTGACTGCCACCAATAATCAGTACATTCAGTGGCCCCGCACCATTATCAGTATCAGCGTTCATGCGCTGCAGATAACGCTCCTGCGGATCCGGCAGAGCGACTACATCACTGCGCACCGGATTTCCGGTTGTTAACGCATTTTCCAGGGCGCCCGGAAATGCCTGCATCACACAGTCGGCAAAACGGCTGAGTAATTTATTGGTCATACCCGCGCGTGCATTCTGCTCATGCACCACTAACGGAATCCCCAGCATGCGCGCGGCGACGCCACCCGGTCCGGTAACATAACCACCAAAACCCACAACCACATCAGGATTAATGCGTTTAATAATGGCTTTTGCCTGCAGCACCGCACGGATAACCTTGAACGGCGCCAGCACCAGACCGGCTACACCTTTTCCGCGCAAACCTTTAATGGCAATGGTATGCAACGGAATATTGTTTGCCGGTACCAGATCTTTTTCGATCCCTGCTGCAGTGCCTAACCATTCAGCGTTCCAGCCGTCAGCACGCAGGGCATCGGCCACAGCCAATGCCGGAAATACATGACCGCCGGTACCGCCGGCCATCATCAGTACTGTTTTGTTTTTACTGGCCTGATTAACAGAATCAGTCATCAGCGACCTCCTGAACTGCATAGGTCTCATGAGCAATACGCATTACAACTCCGACCATGACACAACACACCAGCAGGCTTGAGCCGCCATAACTGAAAAACGGAAGTGTCAGTCCTTTTGTGGGCAGCAAACCAATGTTCACACCCAGATTAATAACCGCCTGCAGACCCAGCAGCGAAGCAATACCAATTGCGACGTACGCGGCATATTGCTGACCTTTCTGCTGCGCCTTCCAGGCCACCTGCCAGATAACGGCGATAGCAAAAATCAACAGACCTAGCGCCGCGGCGGCACCGGCAAGTCCGGTTTCTTCAGCCCAGATAGCAAACACAAAATCGGTATGTGCTTCCGGCAGATAAAATAATTTCTGCACACTTTCACCCAGACCAACACCGAACCAGTCACCGCGCCCGAATGCGATCAAAGACTGTGTCAGCTGATAACCTGTGCCATAAACATGTTCAGGCGCCCAGGGATCGAGATACGCCATCAGGCGCTCCATCCGATAACTTTCTGACGTCAGTACGATGGCACTGATAATCAGGGTTGCGATCAACAGCAGAAAAAATTGACCGGCTTTTACACCGCCCAAAAACAGTTGAATCAGTACCGCACCCATCAATACCACGACGGCACCAAAGTCAGGTTCCAGCAGCAACAGAAAAACCATCGCGCCAAGAATTGTCAGCGGCTTAATAAAACCTGACCAGCTCTGCTGAACCTCATCCTGACGTCGAACCAGATAACCCGCGATATAGAAAACAGCAGCAAATTTGGCCAGCTCTGACGCCTGAATTTTAATAATCCCCAGATTCAGCCAGCGCTGACTGCCGTTCACTTCGTGGCCGATCCCCGGCACAAATACCAATCCCAGACCAACCACCGCTGCCAGCAGCATAAATACATCGACCTTCGCCCAGTAAGTCATCGGAATCTGACTGAAGGCGTAGGTTGTAATAATTCCCAGCACTACGTACACAGCGTGACGGATGGAAAAATACGCAGCGTTACCGGTATAGAATTCGGCAATTTCAGTCGACGCCGAAGTCACCATAATCCAGCCAAGGCACATCAGGCCCAGCCATGGCAGAAAGAGTGCTTCATGTGCCTGCCAGCCGAAGCGGTTTTGCAGACTGATATTCATGCCTCAGCCTCCTGCAATTCTGCCCGGGCAAGCTCAGCAAAATATTTACCGCGCTCAACGAAATTACCGAACTGATCGAAACTCGCGCAGGCCGGTGACAACAGAATCACATCACCCTGCTCTGCCGTTACCAGCGCTGCCTGGAAGGCACGGCTCATATCAGCAAATGCCTCAACCGCACATTCACCATGCAGAGCATCGGCAATATGCTGCTGATCCTGACCATAAACCATGGCTGTGCTGACAAACTGTGCACACGGACCGGCAAGCGGAGAAAAGTCCTGACCTTTACCCACGCCGCCGGCCAGCAAAATAACCTTGCCGCTGATTTCCGGACCCAGCCCTTCAATTGCAGCAACCGTGGAGGCAACGTTGGTACCTTTCGAGTCGTTGTAAAACGCAATGCCGCCTTTCTCACCCAGCCATTGGCAGCGATGATCAAGACCCGCAAAAGACTTCAGTGCGTCAATCACTGTAACGACATCAACACCGGCCAGTTCAACCAACGCCAGTGACGCCATCACATTCGCCAGATTGTGCAGGCCTTTAATTCTGAGTTCAGACGAACCAACCAGAACCTGATCACCACGACAGATAAAACGCTCACCATTAATCAGACGAAGTCCGTATTCTGTTGCACCCTGCGGTTCATTCAGACCGAAACTCAGATCCGCTGACGTTTGCGGTGGCATAGTCGCTGCGTCGTCGCGATTACAGAGAACATGTTTTGCCTGCTGAAAAATCCGTTGTTTGGCAATCAGGTAATCATCCATACCCTGATAGCGATCCATGTGATCTTCGCTCAGGTTAAGAATGACCGCCGCTTCCACGCCCAGATCTGTTGTGGTTTCAAGCTGGAAACTCGACAGTTCGAGCACATAAATGTCTGCTTCCGGCAGATCCAGAGCGGGCACGCCAATATTGCCGCCTACCGCAACCGACTTCCCGGCCGCCTGCAGCAACTCACCCACCAGAGTGGTCACGGTGCTCTTACCGTTAGAGCCGGTAATTGCAATAACTGGCTTGTTGCATGTTTGCTTAAACAGGTCGATATCGCCGGTAATTTCGACTCCGGCGGCAATGGCCTGCTGAATTTCCGGCAATGCCAGAGCAACCCCCGGGCTGACGATCAGCTGATCATATTTTTTCAGCAGATCCGCACTGAAGGCTTCACCATAAAACAGTTCGCTGCCGATAAATTCACTGCGAATCACATCTGCATTTTTCAGTTCGCTGCGGGTATCACACAGATCAAACGCATAGCCCTGACGCTGACACCAGCGCGCAGCCGACAGCCCGGTCATTCCCAGACCGACTACCATGCGTTTGTTGATACCCTTATTCGCGTTCATTGTTTCGCCTTAACGGATTTTCAGCGTTGCCAGTCCAACCAGCACCAGAATGATGGTAATAATCCAGAAACGGACGATTACCCGGGGTTCCGGCCAGCCTTTTAATTCATAGTGATGATGCAGGGGCGCCATGCGGAAAATACGTTTTCCGGTCAGTTTGAATGACGCAACCTGCAGAATCACTGAGACGGTTTCTGCGACGAAAATACCGCCCATAATAAACAGCACGATTTCCTGACGAATGATCACAGCCACCACACCCAGTGCCGCACCTAACGCCAGAGAGCCTACATCGCCCATAAATACCTGGGCCGGATAAGTGTTAAACCACAGGAAACCAATACCGGCGCCAACAATTGCTGCACAAAAAACCACCAGCTCACCGGAACCGGCGATATACGGAATGTGCAGGTAGTTAGCAAAATTCACGTTACCGGCCAGATACGCGCATACGCCGAGCGCAGCACCCACCATCACGGTCGGCATAATGGCCAGACCATCAAGACCATCCGTCAGGTTCACCGCATTACTGGAACCGACGATGACGAAATAGGTAAGCAGCACAAAGAAAATGCCAAGCTGTGGCATAACGTCTTTAATAAACGGCACTACCAGCTGAGTTTCCTGCGGACTCTGCGCGGTATAAAACAGATACGCACCGACAATAATGGCGAACACAGACTGCCAGAAATACTTCCAGCGCCCCGGCAGACCGCGGGAGTTTTTCTCAACCACTTTGCGATAATCATCTACCCAGCCAATAGCACCAAACGCCAGCGTGACGAGCAGTACCACCCAGACGAAACGGTTTTCCAGATCACCCCATAACAGAGTGCTGACTGCGATAGATAACAGAATCAGTACACCACCCATGGTCGGCGTACCGGCTTTACTTAAATGGGATTTTGGACCAACTTCACGGATCGCCTGACCGATCTGATATTCGCGCAGCTTACGGATAACCACAGGCCCCAGAATCAGTGACACAACCAATGCCGTAATGACGGACAGGATGGCCCGCAGCGTCAGATAATTCACAACGCCAAAGCCTGAATAATATTGTGCTAACCAGTCGCCCAGCCAAAGCAGCATAATCAGTTTTCCTCTGTAACCTGTTGCAGACCGAGAACTACGGTTTCCATCCCGGCGCTGCGTGATCCTTTCACCAGAATGACATCCTGCTTTCCGGTATGTTGTTGTAAGTATTCAGTCAGTGATTCTTTGCTGGCGAACCATTCGGCTCCGTCACCAAATGCCGTCACTGTATTACGGCTTAATTCACCTGCTGCCAGCAGATGTTTGATTCCCTGAGCTTTGGCATAGCGTCCGCAACGGGCATGTAACTCCGCAGTTTCAGGACCAAGCTCAGCCATATCGCCCAATACCAGCCAGCTTTGCGCTGCATTTTTCAGCACATCAATCGCAGCTTCTACTGACGCCGGATTGGCGTTGTAGGCATCGTTAATAATTTGCTGACCAGCACTGCCATCCAGGCGTTGCAAGCGGCCCTTAACGGCCTGCGCCGCATTCAGTCCGGCGACGATTTTTTCACCCGGCAATTGCAGAGCAAACGCTGCCGCAGCTACAGCCAGAGCATTGCGCACATTATGTACACCCGGCAGCGGCAGACTGACGGCAAAATGTTCGCCGTTAAAACACAGGTCAAAATCACTGCCAGTGAGAGATGAACGAATATTTTCTGCCCGTACATCCGCGCCCGCGCTCAGACCGAAACTGAGTTGATTAATTCCCTCTGCGCGCCGTGCCCAGTTCACATAAAATGCATCGTCTGCATTCAGCACAGCGGTACCGCCCGGCTGAATAAAATCGATTAACTCGCCCTTGGTCTGTACCACGCCCTGCAGACTGCCGAAGCCTTCAATATGGGCTTCCGCTGCGTTGGTAATAATGCCAACCTGAGGTCTTACCCACTGCGCGGTATAAGCAATTTCACCCAGACCACTGGCACCCAGCTCAATCACAGCTGCCTGGTGATCGCTGTTTAATGCCAGCAGTGTCAGCGGTGCGCCAATGTGATTATTCAGATTTCCCTGAGTCATCCAGGTGTGGTACACCTGCGATAAAACACTGGCCATCAGCTGTTTCACACTGGTTTTTCCTGCACTGCCGGTCACTGAAACGACCGGGCCAGTAAAGCTGTTGCGGTTAACACCAGCCAGCTCACCAAGCGCCAACAGACACTCTTTAACCGCGATTACAGGTATCGGCGAACCTGCCACGACCTGTTCAAATGCGGCCTGTTCAACTGCGACCTGTTCTACAAGCGTCGCTACCGCACCTTTAGCGGCAGCATCGGCAATAAAATCATGGCCATTAAAGTGCTCACCACTTAATGGCACATATAAATCTCCGGCTTTGATCGTACGGGTATCGGTACTGACGCCACTTACCTGCACATCAGCTGCATCCGTAGCCAGCAATTGTCCGCCGACAAATTCTGCGATCTGGCTTAATGACCAATGTCCGATCATGCGTCAGCCTCCCCAGTAACAGCCGCCGCGGCCTGATAGCCGAGAGCAGCAAGAACGGAGGCATCACTGTATGGCAATTTCACGCCATTAATTTCCTGATAATTTTCGTGCCCCTTACCGGCAATTAATACAATGCCGTCCGGGTTGGTATTGGCGATCGCCTCAGCAATCGCCGTTTTTCTGTCATGTTGCTGGGCGATGTCCTTGCTACCGGCCAGTGCATCGGCAAAAATCTGCTGTGGATCTTCGGTGCGCGGGTTATCGTCAGTCAGCCACACCTGATCGGCATGTTGCACTGCAGCTTCCGCCATCAGTGGGCGCTTGGCCCGGTCGCGATCACCGCCACAGCCAAATACACAGGTAATTTGGCACTGCCATGGTTTTAACGCCTGCAGAACATTCATCAGCGCGTCCGGCGTATGGGCAAAATCCACCACCGCCAGCGGGCTGTTGTCTTTTACATACAGTTCCATGCGTCCTGCTACCGGGTGCAAGGTTGGCAGCGCAGCAATCAGCGCCTGAAAATCCATTCCATGAGCAGCCAGTGCACACACCGCGGCAACCGCATTAGCCAGATTAAATTCGCCAATTAATGGCAGACGAAATTCCGCCTCCCCCCAGGGAGAAGTCAGCTGAGCAGTCATGCCATCGGCAGCCATGGACAGAGCACGATACTGAACGTCAGCTTCGCTACTGTGACCGAAAGTAATAATGTCAGCCGCAATATCTGCATCGGCGGCCAGGCGACGGCCGTATTCATCATCAATATTAATGATTGCTTTGCGCACACCGTAATCGGTAAACAAACAACGTTTGGCGGCAAAATAGTCAGCCATTGTGCCGTGATAATCGAGATGGTCCTGGGTCAGGTTGGTCAGAATCGCCACATCAAAATTCAGACCGGCAACACGCTGTTGTGCCAGTCCGTGGGAAGACACTTCCATCGCCGCCAGATTCACCTGCTGCTGTTGCAGAGCATTGAGATTCTGCAGAATCACTGTCAGATCCGGCGTGGTATTACGCGTCGGTTTTAAATCCGGCCAGCAACCATTACCTAAAGTCCCCAGCACTCCGCAGGACTCATCACATGCACTGGCCAGCTGAGCAATATATTGCGTCACTGAGCTTTTACCGTTGGTGCCGGTAACCGCAATTAAATGCATCGCATCAAGCGGGTAACGACGATGCAGCCATGCCGTCAGATGCGTAGCCACTTCTGGCTGAATAAATACCGGAACGCTGTCGCCTTCTGCTGTCCATTCGCAACGGAAACCCTGATCACCTTCCGCCAGAACCGCAACCGCACCGCGCTCAACCGCATCGCTGATATGCTGTTCACCATGTGCGTTATGTCCGTGACGGGCAACAAACAGATCGCCCGGCTGAACATCACGGCTGTCGATCACAATATGATTAAACGCGCGATCCCATTCCGGCGGCATAAAGAAATCACCGGCAATCAGATCACTGATATTCATTGGCGCAAATGGCGTAACGGTATTCGTCATTGCGCACCTCCTGCTACCTGCAGAGCCGGCATTTTGCCGTCGTCAGGAGCAACCTGCCGCATACGCAGCGACTGTTCCATAATGCGCGAGAACACAGGCGCGGCTACTTCACCGCCGTAATATTCTTTACCCTGCGGAGAATCAATCACCACCACCAACACCAGATCCGGATCAGAAATCGGNGCAACACCAGCAAACACGGCGGTGTATTCGTCGTCTTCATAACCCTGCTGACCAACTTTGTGCGCNGTACCNGTTTTACCACCGACACGGTAGCCTTCTACCCGGGCACGACGGCCNGTACCGATATCAGANGTTACCGTCTCCAGCATNTTCAGAACCTGNCGCGCTGTTTTTGCTGACATCACCTGATCACACTGGGATGAGGCTTCCTGATTCAGNAANAAACGCATAGGTTTAATGCAGCCNCCCTGAGTAAATGCGGTATANGCNTGGGCCANCTGTAANGGTGAAACAGACAGACCATAACCGTAGGAAACCGTTGCCAGACGCAGCGCATCCATCTGNTCCGGATANGGCANACTGCCAACNGCTTCGCCNGGAAAACCCAGCGCAGTCGCCTGACCAATGCCTACCTTAGTGAATAAATTCCAGATGGTTTCTGCACCCATTTCATGGGACAGATAGGTCACACCGACGTTACTGGATTTNGTAATAATGCCGGTCACNTCCAGNACGCCNTAATTACGGTGNTCACGGATGGTTTTATTTTTAACGCGCACATAACCCGGCGCNGTATCGACNTCTGTACCCGGTTTAAAACGACCGGATTCCAGTGCNGCNGCCACAGTAAANGGNTTCACGGTAGAGCCNGGCTCGATCAGATCNGCNATAGCACGGTTACGCATNTATTCCGGCTTAAGTCCGGCNCGGTTATTCGGGTTGTAAGATGGCTGACCNACNANCGCCAGAACNTCNCCNGTGTGNGCGTCGAGCAATACAGCAGCACCGGATTTNGCACGATGCTGACTGACNGCNGCTTTNAATTCNCGGTATGCCAGATATTGCAGNCGCAGNTCGAGNGTTAATGCCATGTCNTGNCCNGGATCNGCCACAGCATTTACTTTTAATTGTTTTACAACATTNCCGTACAGGTCNTTCACCACCTGACGGGAACCTTCGTGNCCCTGCAGGAANTCNTCGTANGCCAGCTCAAGNCCTTCCTGACCNCGACCGTCGATATTCACAATGCCAACGGTATGCGCAGTGACTTCAGCAGCCGGATAAAAACGGCGGAAATCATCTTCGCCATACACACCGGCAATACGGCGCGCCAGCAGAACATTGGCGGCTTCTGGTTCAACCTGACGTTTCAGATATACGAAAGAGCGACCCTGACTGGCCGCTCGCTCGATTTTTTTCGACAACTGCGGGGACGACATCCCCAGATCCTTCGCCACCAGCGGGATCTGCTGCAAATTGATCTGTTGCGGATTAACCCAGAGATTAACCACCGGCGTGCTGACCGCCAGCGGCTTACCGAAACGGTCGGTAATCATGCCGCGCATCGCCGGCTGCACTTCTTCGCGCACCGTGCGCTTTTCACCCTGCTCAAACAGGAAAGGCTGATCCACGGTGTGCAGCACAATCAGCCGCACCACAACAGCACCAATCAGACAGGCGAACACCGCCATCACCAGCGTAAAACGCCAGCGGGCAATGCCTTTGATTTCGTCTGTCTGATTCGGCTGGGCATTCATTTTGAAAGCACCTGCACCTTATCCGGTTCTGTCATGTTCAGTTTTTTCCTTGCCTGCTGATCAATGCGCCCATGCGCTGTCAGTGTTCCCCGTTCCAGCAGAAGTCTGCTGTGTTCCTGCTGCAGCTGTGAGCGTCGCGCATCTTCCGTCGCCCATACCTGCATTAAGCTGCGCTGCCAGTGCACCACGCCAACCTGCACCAGCGCCGACAAAACCACGACCAGCCACAAAAGCATGGCGGTAAAGCGCAGATTCATCCGTCCAGACGCTCAGCAATGCGCAACACGGCACTGCGTGCCCGCGCATTACGATCCACTTCCTCTTTACCCGGCATAATGGCTTTGCCGATTTTCTTCATCGTCCGGCCAAGCTGGTCATCTGTTACCGGTACGCCCGGCGGCAGATCACGGCCTTTTTCCTGGGCGCGGATAAAGCGTTTCACCATGCGGTCTTCCAGCGAGTGGAAGCTGATTACCGCCAGGCGCCCCTGTGGCAGCAACATATCAACACTGTCTGCCAGCACTTTTTCCAGATCACCCAGCTCGTTATTCACAGCGATACGGATCGCCTGAAACGCTCTGGTCGCCGGGTGCTTGTGTTTTTCCCACGCCGGGTTGGCAGCCTTAATTAATTCCGCCAGCTGTTTGGTGCGGGTAATTTCTTCTTCCACCCGGGTAGTCACGATGGCGCGCGCCATGCGTTTGGCAAAACGCTCTTCGCCGTATTCTTTCAGTACCCGCGCAATTTCCGTTTCCGACGTGGTCATACACCACTCAGATGCACTCATTCCTTCATCCGGATTCATGCGCATATCCAGCGGGCCGTCTTTCATAAAACTGAAGCCACGCTCTGCATCATCCAGCTGCGGCGACGACACACCCAGGTCGAGCAGAATGCCGTTCACCTGNTTGATACCCTGCNCCGCCAGCGCTTCTTTCATATCNGCGAAACTGGACTGCACGATCTGAAAGCGNGCATCTTCCTGTTCCAGCTCTTTGCCACTGGCAATCGCCAGCGGATCTTTNTCGATGCCGATCAGACGCCCCTGCTCACCCAGTTTGCTGAGCAACAGACGNCTGTGACCGCCACGCCCGAACGTGCCATCNACATAAATGCCCTGCGGATCGTTAAGGCAACCATCCACGGTNTCATGCAGCAGCACCGTGGTATGGAGAAAATCATTCATATTCATAAAGAGAGACTCTGCAGTTCTTCCGGCAATTCATCCGGGTCGCCTGCCATATCCAGGTATTCATCACGACGTCCCTCCCAGGTTTCCTTACTCCACANNTCCAGCTTCTTCCCTTGCCCCATCAGTACGGCNTCTTTTTCCAGATAGGCGTACTCACGCAGNGGCTGCGGNAACAGAATGCGGCCACTGCCATCCAGCTCNAGATCTGTCGCATGACCAATCAGTAAGCGNTGAATCCGGCGTGTGGCTTTATTGAAGCTGGACAGCCCNTCGAGNTTGGCTTCGATCACTTCCCATTCATTGGCAGGGTAAATAAGGAGGCAGCGTTCTTCGGTATCAATGGTGNCTACCAAACGGGCACCNCAAAGCTCCGCCAGCGGCTCCCGGTACTTGGTCGGGATCGCCAGACGGCCTTTGGCATCAAGATTGATGTTNTGCAGCCCCCGGAACATGCTTCCTTCCTGTCATTGTGTGAGTTCGGTGTGGGTATTCACTAACGTCATTGTTACCCACATTTACCCACTATTTTCCACTAAACGACACTATAGAAAGCGTCAAGCCCGTTTGCAAGCGCCCNATGTGTGTGGATATCTCGATTTTTGCTTTATTTCACAATGACTTAGCCCNGNNATTCGGAANNGTGGGAAAAAGTGGAAAATAAATCTCTCTGGAGGAGTACCAGCTGCAGGCGAAAGTTAAAGTAACTTGTTAAGTTAGTGCCCACTCACANAGCCTTTTATAAAATTTCGCTATATGAAGTGATCACTAACCAACCAACCTGACAAAATTACGCAAAAGGCATGAAAAGGCATGAGATGTGNAATTTGTGACCGGATTGCGGCGCNGGATTGTGCGCCTGACTTGGCGAACACTCAAGGCTGTGACAGACTCCGCCATTATTTTTCACACCCTCAGACTGTATGAATTTTGAACGCCTGCAGGCCCAATCCCAGGCCATCCGCGACAACCGTNCTTTTGAACTGTTTGTCGTCAGCATCATTNTCGTTTCCGCACTGCTGATCGGTGCCAAGACCTACCACATATCCGACACCTGGATGTTTATTCTCAACATCCTCGATACCGGCATTACGGTTATTTTCCTGATNGAGATCCTTATCCGTTTTCTGGCAACGCCGCAGAAGAGCCGTTTCTTCCATAATGGCTGGAACNTNTTCGACACTCTGGTGGTGGTGATTTCCCTGATCCCGATCGAACACAGCGAAACCGCCATGATCGGCCGGCTGGTGAGGATTTTCCGCGTCCTGCGGATGGTTTCCATTATTCCGGAACTGCGCACGCTGCTGAATTCCCTGCTGCGCGCCCTGCCNCAGCTGGGCTATGTCATCCTGCTGATGTTTATCATCTACTACATCTATGCAGCCATCGGCACCACGCTGTTTGCCCATATCAATGAGGTACTGTGGGGTGATATTTCCATTTCCATGCTTACCCTGTTCCGGGTGATGACCTTTGANGACTGGACCGATGTCATGTACGAAACCATGGCNGTCTATCCACTGTCCTGGATCTATTATCTGACCTTTATTTTCCTNACCACCTTCGCCTTTCTTAATATGGTCATCGGCATCGTGGTTAATGTNCTGGAAGATGAGCACGCCCGTGAGCGTGCCGAACAGGACGCCGCCGATGGCAAAGCCACGCTGGATGACCTGACACGGGAAGTGCGTGAACTGAAGGCGCTGCTGCTGCAGTCCNCCCCACACGCCCTACAGCCAGAANNGCCAGACACTGAATCTGTAAATGCCGAACAGCCAACCAACCGAGGCTCCGAATGATGAAACGCCTGCTGCTGCAACCCCTGATCAAAGGCTCNATGGTGGTCGTACCATTACTGGTCACCGTATGGCTGCTGTGGTCAGCTCTGCTGTGGTTCAACAACCTGGGCACCCAGGCGTTNGCCATCGTCGGTATTCCGGGGCTGTTTCCGGGCATGGGACTGGTGCTGATGCTGATTGCCCTGCTGGTCGTNGGNTTACTGTTTCAGTTCAACCCGGTCAGCTGGCTGTATCAGTACGTGGAAGATGCCCTGCTGCGCTTTCCGCTGGTGAAAACCCTGTACGGCGCCATCAAAGATTTCGCCGCCATGTTTGATCAGGAAAAACGCCAGCAGAATCANCAGACGGTGCTGGTCGAGATCCCTGGNCAGGGCAAGCTGGTCGGCTTTATTACNTCAACCCGCACACCACCTGCCGTCAGCACTGCCTGTGAAGGCGAAGATCTGGTCGCGGTGTACCTGCCCATGAGCTANATGGTGGGTGGCTATACNGTCTTCCTGCNGCGCGATCAGATCACCCCGGTCGACTGGTCGTTTGAAGACGCCATGCGCTTCACCCTGACTGCCGGTGTGTCTCAGAGTCAGGCGCGTCCGCGCTCCTCATCCGACAAACCCATGTTGTGAGTCAGGGCGAGAAAGCCGCCCAGNGACAGTANCAGAAAGGCACAGCCAGCGATGATGGCCACCGGGTAATACAGGTTACCCGCCAGATCCAGCTGGCTGTATTTGATGATCATAATCAGCGCCTCCAGCACCAGCGCAATACACACCGTACTGACAAANCGGGCGATGGTGCGGCGGATGTTCTGAATNATGTTGTCGCCNTCTTCCGCCCCTCTGTATTCCTTGCCAACACCAACCCCCAGCTCGTACATGGCCAGGGCAATAACCAGCGAATTAATCGAACGGATGGCCACGGTGATCAGCGAATCCCCCGGATGCATCAGNCCATCAAAAAAAGTCCACGCCGACATCACCACCAGCACCACCGCCAGAATATGAAACAAACCGGAAAAAGCCGTCGCCAGCCACTGACGGTAATGATGCCCNAAGCCCTGTTGTGGCTGCAGCAGTGATGAAATTAACGTATTCACATATACCTCACTAACACTCATTCAACTGAAATCTGCCTTTAGGGAGTGGTCTGAATCCACAAGGTTCCGGAGCAAATGCGCACAAAGCCATTTCTATGAACTGTTTCCCATATAGCCGCCGNACTCTGTTTGTTATAGTGTCCGCTACACTTATAAGCAGAATGATTTCCGGGCCTTTATCGACATGGAAGATAATAACAACCCAGATCTGCTCAGCGGGCAGATACAGCGCTTTATCCCGTTTGACGAACTGTCGATTGAAGCGATCGGGGAAATAAGTACGCACTTCCGCAGCTACCAGGNGGCNCCACGCAGTATTCTGTTCAAACGCGGCGTACACGACGACGAATGCCACTTCCTGCTGGACGGCGAAATCGACCTCACTGATGACCAGTTCCGCGTGACCACCATANGTGGCNACGATGATGAGAACTTCCTCGCCCTCGACAGCAGCCACCCGATTCATCGGGCTACCGCGATCAGCAAAACCCCCTGCCAGCTGATAGCCATCCGCCGCCAGCTGCTGGAACTGATCACCACCTGGTCAGAACTGCGCCAGTCNTACGAAATGGACGAAAGCGAATCCGACTGGNTGGAAACCCTGCTGACCTCNGAACTGTTTAACCGCATNCCGCCGGCCAACATTCAGAAGCTGCTCAGCCGCTTTGATGAACGCGAAGTCAGTCTCGGCGACGAAATCATCCGCGAAGGTGAAGAAGGCNGTGAATGCTTCGTCATCAAAACCGGCAAGGCGCTGGTTACCCGCAACGACAACAACAAGCCGGAAACGCTGGCCGCACTGGGCCAGGGNTCACTGTTTGGTGAAGATGCNCTGATCAGTAACATGCCGCGCAATGCCACCGTGACCATGAGCAGTAACGGNGTACTCATGAGTCTGACCAAAGACGACTTTGATACCCTGCTGAAAGCACCGGTACTGGAATTCGTAACCGCNGCCGATCTGGCAAGCCTGATCGACGAAGGCGATACCGGCACTGTNTTGCTGGACGTGCGCCAGCAGCGGGAGGCCAGCCTCAATCCCATTGCCCGNGCCAAATGCATTCCACTGGGGGTGCTGCGCAGCCAGCTGCCCAGNCTGTCGCGCTCATTTCAGTATGTCATCTGTGGCGCCGGACGCGCAGAAGCCGCGGCCTACATCCTGACCGAAGCCGGTTATCAGGCCAAAGTTCTGCTGGGCGACGANANCTGAGCTCAACTGTCCTTAGCCGTGANGACCTCATNAACCACANATCAGCCCGCAGCGAAGCGCNNTTTGCCGCNCTNNAAGCGGGTTTTGCTTCTCTGCGCGGCTGAAAACCAGCACACNGNNACTTCCNGGCCAGCTAANCGCTGCGNAAAGTCANTGAAAAAGTCTGATTTCACGGCTTTTCCCGCCAAAAAGATTCCTCAGAGCCTGATAAACAGGTGNATTACGGCCACATCCCCGACCAGTTTTACCAGATNGCACATTGTCTCAAAGGTGTATTGACGTAGAGTCAGTGATCTCACCACATAACAATGAAAATAATCATGGATGCTTCTTACTGTACTGCAGAAACCCTGCACACCCTGCTNCGNCTTATGGCCAGCCGCGGCCTGAAAACCCAGCAACTGCCACGCCTTGATCTGCCGGCGGACGCCCTGTTTAACCGNCGCTCAAGGATTCCGCTGCTGACCATGCTCAACCTGCTGCACTGGGCCGAACAGCAGATCGGCAACGACACCCTGTCACTGGACTTCGGTATGCTGCTGGCTGTCAACGACACCGACAGCAGTTTCCCGCTGGCGGCCTGGTGCCATGGAGAAGAGGATGNTCCNGCACCTCTGGCNGCTTTTCATCTTCACCTGCGCCCTGCTGACGATCAGACCATGANGCTGGAACTGCACTGGCGCGGACTACCGGAACAACTGCAGAAACCGGCCTGGAATCTGGCGTTGAGCTGGCTGCACCAGCGCTGGCTGCCNATCATCGCCGCCCGCCACAATGCACTGTCGGTGTATTCAAGCCATCAGCCACAGGCCGCCAACAGCTGCGCCTGGCTGCCATTAACTCTGCGCCCGGCTGCCACCGGCACGGTATTNCGCTTCCCACGCTGCTGGCTGAATGAAGACTACAACCAGCGCCGTATGCCTGTGGTCAGCAGTGATGTGTCCACCAGCGCCAGCCAGCTGGTGACGCAAAAGGCCGCCAACCTGCTGCGCAGCACCCTGAACAATCCACCACCGCTGGAAAAACTGGCTCATAATCTTGGCCTCAGCGAACGCACCTGCAAACGCCGCCTTCAGGACTGCGGCACCCATTATCAGAAGCTCATTGGTGAACTGCGTCTGATTCAGGCCAGCTACTGGCTGCAGACCCGGCGCTTTAACGTCACTGCGGTCGCGTCAGAACTGGGTTACTCCAGCGTGGCGAATTTTTCCAAAGCGTTCAAAAAATGGTGCGGTTACTCACCCAGCCAGGTGCGTCATGGCGTGCCCGCCATGCGTCAGCATGAACACACGCAGCGTTTATTAGCCGTTCAGGCCTGATTGACGCCCACCACTGCTGCCCTGCCGGGCGAAGTCAGGTATCATTCGCGTTACTGATTCTCCCCGGCAGATACAGGCCCAGGCCATGACGCAGACAGCAGAATCCTGCTCTCCCAACAGCAACAGCTATCACCATGGCAACCTGCGCCAGGCCCTGCTCGATGCCGCCGTGGACGCGATCCGCGAAAGTGGCCCGGAAAACCTCAGCCTGCGCGCCATCGCCCGCCGGGTCGGTGTTTCCCAGACAGCGCCCTACCGGCACTTTGCCGATAAGAACGATCTGCTGGCGGAACTGGCACGTCAGGGCTTCGACGACATTACCCGATTTCTTACTGATCAGACCGAATCTCAGGCGTCCCCTGCTGCCAGACTGCAGCAGGCCGCCACCGCATACATAAGTTACGCCATCAAAAATCCGGAAAAATACCGCCTGATCTTTGGCAACCACGTCGCCCGCCGCACGGATTACAGCGAACTGAAAGCCAGTGGCCGACGCTGCTCCGCGCTGTTTCAGAACCTGATCACCGACGGCATTCACAGTGGCGATTTTATCGCTGCCGACCCCATTATCCTGTTCAATACCTGTCTGGCAGCCATTCATGGCTTCGCCTTTCTCTGCATCGATGGCACCTTCGAGCGCCTGGAGCAGGCACGGGAAGCCCAGACCTGCGCAGAGACCCAATCCGGCCAGCCTCCAGCCAGCAGCACAGTCAACGACCAGCTGATTCAGGCTCAGGTAAAGATGATGGTACGCAGTATCGCCCGCCAGCCGGACAGCATTTAAATCAGTAATGGATTGCACAGTTAATGTCCAAACGTCATAAGTGGTACCATGGTCCCGCTTTTTACAATCACAAGGATGCCTATTAGCGCGTTAGGCGCTATACTGCCGCCCCTTTTGGGGATGATCCGGGTAAAATATTCCGGCTCCGTGGTTTCAATAAAACAGGAAGAAGCATGGCCAAGCGAACCCCTCTGTATGAGAAGCATCTGCAAGCCAACGGCAAAATGGTCGATTTTGGCGGCTGGGATATGCCCGTAAATTATGGCTCCCAGATTCAGGAACATCAGGCTGTCCGTCAGAAAGCCGGGATGTTTGACGTCTCCCACATGACCATCGTTGATGTGCGCGGTGTGGATGCCACGGCTTACCTGCAGAAACTGCTGGCCAACGACGTTGCCAAGCTGAAAGAAACCGGTAAGGCCCTTTACACCGGCATGCTCAACAGCACCGGCGGCGTTATCGACGACCTGATTGTTTACCGCATGGACGGCTGGTACCGCACCGTCGTTAACTGCGCCACCCGCGAAAAAGATCTGGAGTGGATGTCAGTTCAGAGCAAAGGCTTTGATATAAGCCTGACCGAACGCCCGGAACTGGCCATGGTTGCTGTACAGGGTCCGCAAGCCATCCAACTGGTTAAACAGGCAAAACCTGAGTCAGCCGACGTGATCAACGGCCTGAAAGTGTTCCAGGGGCTGGGCAAATCCGAGTGGTTCTATGCCCGCACCGGTTACACCGGCGAAGACGGTCTGGAAATCATGGTACCGGAAGCCGAAGTTGCTGATTTCTGGCAGGCACTGCTGGACGCCGGCGTTGCACCTGCAGGCCTGGGCGCCCGTGATACCCTGCGTCTGGAAGCCGGTATGAACCTCTACGGCAACGACATGGAGGAAAACATTTCTCCGCTGCAGGCCGGCATGGGCTGGACCATCGCCTGGGAACCGCAGGATCGTGAATTTATTGGCCGCAAAGCGCTGGAAGAAGAAAAAGCAGCCCGCGCAGAAACCCCGGCCACAGCCATGAAACAGGTCGGTCTGGTACTGGAAGGCCGCGGTGTGATGCGATCACACCAAAAAGTGATTGTTGATGGTTTGCCGGAAGGCGCTAACGAAGGTGAAGTCACCTCCGGAACCTTCTCGCCATCACTGGAAAATTCCATTGCCATGGCCCGTGTGCCACTGTCGGCTACGGACACCTGTATGGTTGAAATGCGTGGTAAATTAGTACCCGCACGCATTATTAAATTACCGTTTGTGCGTAACGGTAAAAAGCAGTTCTGAGCTATACCCAATTAATGGAGAATAATTATGAGCAATATCCCGGCTGATCTGAAATACGTTGCCTCTCATGAATGGATCCGCATTGAAGACGATGGTCTGGTGACCATTGGTATTACCGACTTTGCCCAGTCACAGCTGGGTGACGTGGTATTCGTTGAACTGCCGGAAGCCGACAGCGAAGTCGAAGCCGAGCAGGACATCGCAGTAGTTGAATCCGTAAAGGCCGCTTCTGACATTTACGCACCACTGGCCGGTACCATTGTTGCCGTCAACGAAGCTCTGGTTGATGCCCCGGAAAAAGTGAACGAAGACCCATACGGCGAAGCCTGGTTCTTCAAAATGAAACTGTCCGATGGCTCTCAGCTGGATTCTCTGCTGGACGCCGATGCTTACGCAGCGCTCTGCGAATAACTGATAACAGCAGAACGCACTGCTGATTAACCTGTACCCGCCCGGCGTTCTGCCGGGCGGTACTGATTCCGATTGGTTTACCCACAGGTCCTCCACCCATGACCACACTGTCCCTGAAATCACTGGAACAACGTGATAATTTCATTGGCCGCCATATTGCCTCCAACGGCGCCGGCCCGGATAACAACGAAGAAGCCGCATTGCTGGCCGCCATCGGTGCCGATTCTCTGGAAGCACTGACCGCCGAAATCGTTCCGGCCGACATCCTGCGCGACGCCTTTCTCGATATTGCCGACGGCCAGAGTGAAGCCGCTGCACTGGCGTATCTGAAATCCCTGGCGAGCCAGAACAAAGTCTGCAAAAGCTATATTGGTCTGGGTTATCACGACACCATAATTCCGCCAGTCATTCTGCGTAATGTGCTGGAAAACCCGGGCTGGTACACCGCCTACACGCCGTATCAGCCAGAGATTGCCCAGGGACGTCTGGAAGCACTGCTGAACTTCCAGCAGATGGTCATCGACTTTACCGGTATGGAACTGGCCAACGCCTCCCTGCTGGATGAAGGTACCGCCGCCGCCGAAGCCATGGCTATGGCCAAACGCTCTGTGCGCAAAAACAAATCGAATACTTTCTACGTTGATGAAAACTGCCTGCCGCAGACCATCGACGTAGTGAAAACCCGTGCCGAAGCCTTTGGCTGGGACGTACTGGTCGGCCCGGCAGAAAACGCAGCCGATGCCGACGTATTCGGCGCCCTGTTCCAGTACCCGGGTAAAAACGGTGAAGTCAGCGACTTTACTGACGTGATCACCGCCCTGCACGCCAAAGACGCACTGGCCGCCGTCGCCACTGACTTAATGGCACTGGTGATGCTGAAAGCACCGGGTGAAATGGGTGCGGACATCGTGCTGGGTAACGCCCAGCACTTTGGTGTACCGATGGGCTTTGGTGGCCCGCACGCTGCCTTCTTCGCCACCCGCGATGCCTTCAAGCGTTCAATTCCGGGCCGTATTATTGGTGTATCCATTGATGCTCAGGGCAATCAGGCGCTGCGCATGGCACTGCAGACCCGAGAGCAACATATCCGCCGCGAGAAAGCCAACTCCAACATCTGTACTGCTCAGGTGCTGCTGGCCAACCTGAGTTCTTTCTATGCCGTGTACCACGGACCAGAAGGTCTGAAGACCATTGCCGCCCGCATTCACCGTCTGACCGATATTCTGGCCGCCGGCCTGAAGAGTAAAGGCGTCGAACTGGTCAACAACAGCTGGTTCGACACCCTGACCATCAAAGTGGCAGACCGCGCCGCCGTGCTGGCACGCGCTGAAACTGCCGGTGTAAACCTGCGTGATGATCAGGCACTGGGCCTGAACGCGGATACGCTGGGTATCTCCCTCAGTGAGAAAACCACCGCCGCTGACGTCGCCGAACTGTTTGACGTTATTCTGGGAGCGGAAAAAGACGGCGAAGGCCACGGTCTGGATGTGTACGCACTCGATGCCGACATCGTCGCCAACGGCTCCAACAGCATTGATGCCGGCAGCGCCCGTGCCACAGCCTTCCTGACGCACCCGACGTTCAGCCGCTACCACACCGAGCATGAAATGCTGCGCTATATGAAAGGTCTGGAAGCGAAAGATCTGGCCATGAACCACAGCATGATCACGCTGGGTTCCTGCACCATGAAACTCAACGCCACAACCGAAATGATTCCGGTAACCTGGCCTGAGTTCGCCAATGTTCATCCGTTCGCACCGCGCGCACAAACCGCCGGCTACGAAAAGATGATCGCCGAGCTGGAAGACTACCTGAAAGCCATCACCGGCTTCCCGGCCATCTGCATGCAGCCCAACTCAGGCGCACAGGGTGAATACGCCGGTCTGCTGGCGATTAAGAAATACCACGAGAGCCGTGGCGAAGGTCACCGTAACGTGTGTCTGATCCCGCGCTCCGCCCACGGTACTAATCCAGCATCAGCCATGATGGCATCTATGCGTGTGGTGGTAACCAACTGCGATGACGAAGGTAACGTCGACTTCGACGACCTGAAGAAAAAAGCCGAAGAAGTGGGCGATCAGCTGTCCTGCCTGATGCTGACTTACCCTTCCACTCACGGTATTTACGAACAGGGCGTGCGCGAGATCTGCGATCTGATCCACTCTCACGGCGGCCAAGTGTATATGGATGGCGCCAACCTGAACGCTCAGGTAGGCATTACCCAACCAGCGTTTATCGGCGCTGACGTATCGCACATGAACCTGCACAAAACCTTCGCCATTCCTCATGGCGGCGGTGGTCCAGGCATGGGTCCTATCGGCGTGGCTGCACATCTGGCACCCTTTGTTGCTAACCACGCGGTACGCCCGATCGACAACGAATCGAAAGGCAACGGCGCAGTTTCTGCCGCACAGTACGGCTCAGCCAGCATCCTGCCGATCAGCTGGATGTACATCACATTGATGGGCGGCAACGGCCTGCGCCGCGCCACCCAGAACGCCCTGCTGAAAGCCAACTACCTGGCCAAACGTCTGTCTGCGCATTACCCGATTCTGTACTCAGGTCAGAACGGCCGCGTGGCGCACGAATGTATCGTTGACCTGCGCCCGATCAAAGCCGAAAGCGGCATCACCGAAGTGGATATCGCCAAACGCTTAATGGACTACGGCTTCCACGCGCCGACCATGTCGTTCCCGGTAGCGGGCACCTTTATGATCGAGCCGACGGAATCCGAATCCAAAGCCGAAATCGACCGCTTCGCCGACGCCATGATCGCCATTAAAGGCGAAATCGACGCGGTTATGCGTGGTGAACTGGATGCGGAAAATAACCCGCTGAAAAACGCCCCGCACACCGCCGAAGTGATTGCCGCTGAATGGGATCGCCCGTACAGCCGTGAACAGGCGGTATACCCGGTGAAAAACCTCGGTGCGCATAAATTCTGGCCATCCGTTGGCCGTATCGATGATGTGTACGGTGACCGGAATCTGATCTGTTCGTGTCCGGCGATTGAGAATTACGAGGACTGAGTGTTCGCGTAGTTTTGCTTAATAAAAAAGCCCGCGATTGCGCACTGCTGTCCCACAGTTTGGGATTCATATCACGAGCCTCATCTGAGGCTCGTTTTCTTTTCTCTGTCGTGGAAGTGAATTCAGTACTTCCTGCAGTGTCTTCCGTTTGTCCTCGCTCCCACGCTCCGCGTGGGAACGCAAAGGCTAAAGGCTACCACGCAGAGCGTGGGAGCCAGATGTACAGTGAGAGCCAGTTAGCTAAAACAGCTATTACGATCACCAACTCTTATCCACCGGCAGCAGCCCTTCACTGCCCGCGTAGTCTCTGGCGCTGGAGTAACGCCAATGTTCATCCTGATCAACGTAACCCCGCTTTACTGGGTTCTGATGAATGTATTCGATCTTTTGTCTCATCATCTCAGAACTGCTGATCCATTCAGGATGAACGCCTTCCTGCCAGAACTGCCATTGGCGGTCGGTTTTATGGGCCAATTTCAGCTGCTGTAATTGATTTAACAAAGTCGTGGCTTTTCTCTGCTGTAAGTAACCCAGAAGTTGATGGGCGGTGAAGGATTTAAAACGGGCGATATCTTTATCAAGCTGCTGACTTTGACCTATCAGGTGCAGGTGGTTTTCAAGAATAACCCAGGCGTGAATTCGCAGACCTTCACTCATCAGAAAGCGCAAAGATTGGAGCAGAATTTCAACAGACTCAGGTCGGGTAAAGACAGGCAACCAACCCTGCACCGTCAGGGTCATAAAATGTGGTTGGCCAGGGTGAATAAATTTGTAACGACTGCGCCCCATGAAACTATCCTTGTTTCTGATAAGTTCAGGGCTAAAGGCTACCACGCGGAGCATGGGAGCCAGCTCCCGGAGCAGCCGTTCTAAGCGTTAAGCATGAAACCTAAGCACTGACCTCTTCAACCTCCCGTGAAATAGCCAAACTTTCCCGGTATTCAGCCGCTTCGGCCTTCATCGTCCAATGCACTTCTTTCATTCCCATCTGCTCCACCTTCTGGCGGATAATCGGCAGGGATACACCAAAGAACTCTTTCGTGGATTCACTTTATTAACGGAATCCAGCTGAAAATGACGGTGCAGTTCTTTTTCCAATGTCGGCGCGTCTTCGCTGAAGATCATGGCGTGCACATCAAACTCAAACGGTACGGAGGCATCGCCCAGTTCTTTTACCCGGTCCAGCGGTTCTAAACGCCGTATAATGCCAATTTTAAAAGGATGCTGTCGTCCTGGATAACAATTATGGCAGTCTGATCCTGCGACATGTCATGTCCTTATGTCATAGGGCAGCCCACTCCAGCCGGAAGCATCGTAAACAGAGATCTGATCCCCGGATGTCCGGAATGCCGATTGCCCCTGGTTGTTAATACTTATGATTTTATCAATGTGTCCACTATTGTCCATTCTTTGTACACCGGAACCATCCACTGAACAGTATTTGATACTGTCTGATGATTCCGATCACTCATACCTTCAAGGTATCAAAACCCCTTTCATTACATATTAGACTGCTCTCACCAGACCAGTAACTATACCCCCACAGCGATGGCCGTCAGCAAACAGCGGCCCACCCAAACGCTTAACGAAAAATTAAGCGGCGGCCATCGCGACAAGCTCTGACATCAGGGCGTTTCGGACAACAGGTATTCCGTTAGCAAATAGCTGCAAAAAAACGACACCTGCTGTCAGCCAAAACAATAACAATGGCAAAAAACCTGGGCGTTACGGAACACACAAACATTCGTGTGAACGACGCTTTAAAACAATAAAAACGGAGAGTCCGATGATGAATAAATCCCATCTGGCGTGGTTACCTTTGGCCACCGCTTTGTCTTTACCTGCGCTCGCTACCGAAGGCGGTGGCTCAAGCTATCCGGTCGGTGCAGAAAACTACGCCTGCTGCGCTCTGCCGCCACCGGGTGTTTACGGCATGCTTTATGGTCAGAGCTACAGTGCTGACACCATGCGCGATAACGATGGCGATGACGTATCACCCAGCAATGATTTTGAAGTGTCGGCCAGTGCGCTGGTGTCGCGTTTAATCTGGGTAACAGAAGAACAGGTTGCCGGCGGCTCTCTGGGTTTCCACACCATTATTCCGCTGGTTGATCTCTCCGTGGATATTGCACCGGGCGTTAAAGACAGTGATTCCGGTCTGGGTGACATCACAGTGGGGGCAGCTCTGGGCTGGCATCACAGTCAGGTTCTGCACACGGTTGCGGTACTGGATATTACCGTACCAACCGGCTCTTACGATGAAGATGAAATTGCCAATATCGGTCGTAACCACTGGGCAGTTCAGGGCGTTTATGGGGTTTCACGTCTCGACCCCAATGGCCTGAATTACGGCCTGAAAGGCATGTGGACTTACAACCTGAAAAACAGCGATACCGATTATAAAGACGGTCAGGAATTAATTTTCGATTACGCCATTGGCTGGGGCCTGGGTAACGGCTTTACCGTCGGTGCCGGCGGCTATCTGTATCAGCAGATTACTGACGACAAACAAAACGGCGATACCGTCGACGATAACCGTGGCCGCTCGTTAGCCATTGGCCCAAGTGTGCGTTATGACAGTGGCAAGGGCTGGTTCGTAACGGCTAAGTACAGCCAGGAAACCCAGGTGCGTAACCGTGCCGAAGGCGATGTATTCTGGATTAAGGCTGCATTTCCTCTCTGATTACGTGACAGTGCTCCCGGGCTAATATGCAGGCGACCCGATGGTCGCCTGCTGACCACCTCGATAAACAGCAATTCAACTAACATTCGTTATCTTCTTCTGATCAACAATGCGGCCAAAGTTCTGCCATTACTGCCAAATAAGCATCAATACTCAAATCAGATTCCAGATGGAACAGTCTACCTGAAGGAACTCTTTGTTGTTTTGAGTGAACGCTGGCTTCCATAAAAATAAAAGCATTAAAAATCAAATAATTAAAAACATACCTAAGAACAACTACGTATCAGATTTCAGTCATTACCTGTCATTTAAGCATTTAACGAACCAGTTCCAGACAAACTACTTATATTCTGGCCTAATAGCACCCCCGTACTACTCCGGGCAGTCCTGCCCCCGAGCACAGAAAGACCTATTACAACTGAATAAATCCGTAAGGAACGACCGATGAAACTGCTTCAGAAAACCCTGCTGCCGTTAGCATTACTGATGCCGTCTTTTGCCTTTGCTGAAACTGTCAGCAATGCAGAAGCCGAGTATATGTCCGGCAGTCTATGCACCCTGTCCCAGCGTATGGCAAAAGATTACCTCGCCATTGGTGCAGATATTCGTCAGGAAAAAGCCCAGCGCGATCTGGATGAAACCGTCGCAACATTTGAACAGCGCTTCCAGCTGCTGATGGACTATACCGAAAGCCATAACCTCAACCGCGAGTTCAAAACGCTGGCCGATACCTGGCTGAAATATCGTACCGATGTTATCGGTAAACCGGAAAAAGAAGCAGCCAAGGTTCTGATCAAAGACAGCGAACAACTTCTGAAGGCCTGTAATCAGGTAGTTGCTGCGATTACCAAACAAAGTGGTTCGGCAGTAGCCCCACTGATCGCTCTTTCCGAACAGGAAACCACGCTGGCGCAGAAAATCGCCCGTGACTACTTTGCCCTGTACTGGCATGTCGATGATGCAAACCTGAAAAGCGATTTTCAGCAATCCGTTAAATATTTTGACGACAATCTGAAAAAATTGATCACGGCTAATCAGAACAGTGCCGAAATCCAGACTCTGCTGAGCAAAGTGGAATCTCAATGGAAATTCTCCAACTCAGGCTTTCAGCTGGATGAATCCGGCCGTTATGTTCCCACTGTGATTTCTGTTACCACTGAGTCTATTTATAAGAAAATGGAAGATGTCGCATTGAAATACGAAGATCTGATGGCTCAAAGTCACTGATCAGGTCTTTGCCAGCGCAGCTATTCACGTCCGGAAAATAAAAAGCAAATGGACAAACCACGACACGCAGGACAACTGAAACGCGCCACGGATGGCCAATCACTGACAGTCCATCAGACCTGACACTTCTCTGCACTAAGCGGGTGCACGGCCAGAAAAATATACGTCAGTGTATTGGCGACGACTCCCGAAATCCCCTTCCGCAGAAAATACAAAGCTGCCAATCTGATTTTCTAAACTGCTGATTTACCACTATTTTAAAATTCATTCTTCCGAAAAATACCGATTAACCAGCCTACGATTTTTATTCTGGAACGGTATTTGCCCTTAAAAATAATCCTTTAAATTACGGAACATTCCCGTAACTTTGATGACGACATGGTTAAGAGCTTCTGTTGCGCAGGCTGTTGATCAGATCTGATCGGCTAACGATCTCAGCAAGATCACAGCAAACTGCCGCACCATCTCTGACCGGAATACACCGGCACGTGAACACCAGACAGGAGACGATTATGTCGAACGACTGGCAGGACACAATTGCATACGCTGAGGCGTTCCGCCGTCAGCTGCATGCAAAACCGGAACTGAGCTGGCAGGAATTTAATACCGCTGCCGCCATCCGCACCCAGCTGGATGAATTTCACATCCCGTGGCGGGAGTGTGCCTCAACCGGCACAGTGGCAGTCATCAATCCAGATGGCCAAACACCAGCCATCGCTCTGCGCGGCGACATCGACGCACTGCCCATTACCGAACAAACCGGAAAAGCCTGGCAATCTACCCATGAAGGCTGCATGCATGCCTGCGGCCACGATGGTCATACTGCCACGCTGCTGGCTGCCGCACGCTGGCTGAAAAAGCACGAACATGAACTGCAGCGCAAAATCGTACTGCTGTTTCAGCCAGCAGAAGAAGGCGGCCATGGTGCCAGAGAAATGATTGCCGACGGTGCTCTTGATGGCGTCGGTGAAATCTATGGCTGGCATAACTGGCCAGCGCTGCCTTATGGCACCATGGCCTGTCCTGATGATCTGGTCATGTGCGGTAACGGTACGTTCAAAATCACCTTAACCGGTCGCGGTGGCCACGCCTCCCAACCCGAGGCCTGCGCTGACCCGTTACTGGCAGCAAGCGCCATACATATTGCATTACAACAGATTGCCAGCCGCCGAATCGCGCCACAGAAAGCGGCAGTCATCAGTGTCACGTCAATACATGGCGGCGAGGCACTGACGGTTATCCCGCAACAGGCTGAAATCGGCGGCAGTATCCGTGTGCCCGATGATGAAACGCGGGAGCAGATTAATCAGTTAATAAGCGATATATCCATCCACACTGCGGGCGCCTATGGCGTTGAATGCGACGTTGAACATTTCTCGCGCTACAGTGCAACCATCAATCACCCTCCACAGGCGGCTCACGCCCGGGCCATGTGGCAGGAACTTTACGGTAACGACGCCCTGCTGCATGGTCAGAGCCTGCCCATCATGGCATCGGAAGATTTCAGTTATTACCTCAAAGAAAGACCAGGAGCTTTTGCCTTAATCGGCAGCAACGACGGCCACGGAAAAGGCCACGACCTTCCCTGTCACAGCCCGGAATACGATTTCAATGATCGTCTTATCGGCGAGGTTTGCCGTTGGTTTTGCCGCCTTACCGGAATGAAGACCCCACCATAGACCACCCTTTTTAACCGATATACACACAATATATTTCAGTTAAAAAGGATCTTCCTATGACTATTTTTGAGCAGCGCGAATCTGAAATTCGCGGCTACAGCCGCGTTTACCCTGTTGTTTTTAAAAGTGCAAAAAATGCGCGTCAGACCGATGAAAGCGGTAAAGAATATATCGACTTTTTTGCCGGTGCCGGCGTGCTGAATTTCGGCCATAACAACAGCCGAATGACCGAAGCCATGATTAATTACATGCAGAATGATGGGGTTCTGCACAGTCTGGATATGCAAACCACCGCTAAAGCGGAATTTATGCAGGCTTTTACCGATATCATTCTCAAGCCACGCAATATGCCTCATCGCATGCAGTTTATGGGACCAACCGGCACCAACGCCGTAGAAGCCGCGATGAAGCTGGCACGCCGCGCCACCGGACGGCAGAACATTGTTGCTTTCAGCCATGGCTTTCATGGTATGACGCTGGGTGCACTGGCCGCCACGGCAAACGAGTATTTCCGTGGCGCATCCGGCGTTCCCCTGCAACACGTCACTCACGAATCCTTCGACGGTGAACACGCCGGGATGGACAGTCTGGCAATGCTGGAGGCAATGCGTGAACGCTATCTTGATCCATCCTCAGGGCTGGAAAAACCCGCAGCGTTTCTGCTTGAAACAGTGCAGGCCGAAGGTGGGGTTAATGTCGCCGGTAAAGCCTGGATGCAGGCCCTTGCCGGTCTGGCTAAAGAACTGGGCGCCGTTCTGATCGTCGATGATATTCAGGTCGGCTGTGGCCGGACCGGTTCGTATTTCAGTTTTGACGATATGAATATTGAACCGGATATTATTTGTCTGGCAAAAGGCATTGGTGGAATAGGCACGCCAATGGCCGTCAATCTGGTGCGCCCGGAACTGGACGACCACTGGAACCCCGGNGAACACACGGGCACCTTCCGTGGCCAGAACCTGTCTTTTATTGCCGGTAAAGTCGCGCTGGAATATTTCACCGATTCTCACCTGATGGACGAGGTAAAAAATAAAACGCTGTTTATGCAGGAAGCACTGCAGAGCATTCTTAACGAAGATGCCTCTCTGCAATTACGCGGCAAAGGCATGATTATGGGGCTGGATGTTGGCGATGGTGCACGCGCATCAGTCATTGTTAAAAAGTGCTTTGCTGACGGTCTGATCGTTGCCGGCTGTGGCACAGGCGGACGGGTAATTAAACTGATACCTCCTCTGACCATCCCGCAGGAAGACCTGACCGCCGGACTGAATATCCTGATTAATGCCACACGCCAGAGCATGGAGGAAGCAGCATGATTAAACGTGATGATATGACTTTCCCACCGGAAGAATATGAGCGCCGAATTAATGAACTGCGCCAACGTATTGCTGAACGTCATCTGGATGCGGTAGTGATCTCTGATCCGGAAAATATTATGTATTTAACCGATTATCAGACCACGGGGTATTCGTTTTTTCAGGCCTTAGTCGTGCCGCTGGAAAAAGAGCCTTTTATGATTACCCGGGCACTGGAAGAGTCCAATGTAATTGCCCGGACCTGGGTGGATTTAACCCGCCCCTACCCGGATACCGGTGATGCCATGCAGATGCTGGTCGATGCTCTGCGCGAATTTGGTTTGGCCAATAAGCGCATAGGCTATGAGCGCAACAGCTACTTTTTCCCGGCTTACCATCAGGATGTTATTCACACCACCATGAAAGACGGCAAACTGCTGGATTGCTTCGGCATTGTNGAAGAAGGCCGTATCTGTAAATCGGATGTNGANATTGAGCTGATGAAAAAGGCCGCNCTGGCGACCGAGGCCGGTATGCAGGCCGGCATTGAAGCCTGTCGTGCCGGTGTGACAGAAAATGACATTGGCGCAGCGATAAGTGCCGGAATGTTCCGNGCCGGAGGGGANCCTCCGGCGGTGATGCCCTATGTCACATCCGGGCCGCGTACCATGATCGGTCATGCCACCTGGGAAGGCCGTACCGTGCAGCCAGGCGAACACGTATTCCTCGAAGTCGGAGGCTGCTATCGCCGCTATCATACCGCCATGATGCGCACTGTCATTCTNGGTGAAATGAGNGATTCTATGTACAAAGCGCAGGAGATTATGAAACATGCNCTGAGTGCCGTGCATAAAATGGTTCAGCCCGGCATGACGGTATCTGATGTGGATAATCTGGTGCGCAATATTATCACTGAAAATGATATTGGTGCCCGTCTGATCACCCGTTCCGGCTACTCNATTGGTATCGCTTTTCCNCCCAGTTGGGATGAGGGTTATATCGTCAGCCTTAAACAGGGTGAATCCGCAGTNCTGAAGAAAGGCATGACCTTCCATTTAATACCCTGGATGTGGGGCATTGATGGCGATAAAACCTGTGGTATTTCTGACACCATTCATATCACTGAAGATGGCTGTGAGTCCTTCTTCAGTATGGATCGGGATTTCACCGTCAAACCGGAAGAAGGCCGCCAGTCAGCAGCCTCNGAACCCGGCTATATCGANCTTCCCACCAATAGCAAAAAANNNANAAAAGCAGCAGATAAAANGGAGGTGACCAATGTTAGCTCCTGTTAATCCAAGCACCGGAAAAAAATTAGCCGAGGTTGAATCTCTGACCGCCCAGCAGGCCAGCANCGAAATCNACAAGGCAAANGCNGCCTTTCCGCTCTGGCGCGATCTCGCGCTGGAGCANCGCGCCNGNTATCTGAAANCCGTGGCNGCAGCCATGCGTGCACGCAAAGAGGAACTTGCCCGCCTGATGGCCGANGAAATGGGTAAGCCCTGGCGTGAAGGTCTGGGTGAAGTAGAAAAAGGCGCCATGTGTGCNGAATACTACGCGGATAATGCCGCAGAGTTTCTTGCTGCAGAAGAGCTGGCATCGGATGCCAGNCACAGCTACGTCTGCTANCAGCCANTGGGNACNGTNCTCGGTNTTTTACCNTGGAANGCACCGGTATGGCTGGCGCTGCGTTTTCTCGCGCCGGCATTAATGGCCGGCAATACCTGCNTAATGAAAGCCGATNCTAANGTCCCCGGCACTGCCCGGGTATTAACNGAAGCTTTTNANGCTGCCGGCCTGCCGCAGGACGTTATGATTAANCTGCCTCTGGAAACGCCATTGGTNGGCGATGTGATTGATCATCCTGGCATTAAAGCCGTGTCCTTTACCGGTTCCAGCAACGCCGGTAAAAAAGTCGCCGCCAGAGCAGCCGCCGGATTAAAACCCGCGGTCCTTGAACTTGGAGGTTCTGACCCCTGTATCGTGCTGGCCGATGCCGNTCTGGATAAAGCCTGCGATGTTATTACCCTGTCGCGCATGATTAATGCCGGCCAGTCCTGCATTGCCGTTAAGCGCCTGATCGTTGAGGAAGCGGTGTACGACAAAGTCTGCGACATGCTCTATGAGCGTTTTACAGCCTTGGCAACCGGTGATCCNTTANTTGCTGACTCTCAGGCTCTNGGCCCCATTGCCCGCCGTGATCTGCAGCTCGGGCTGCACGATCAGGTCACCCGCACTATCCAGGCGGGTGCCCGTTGCCTGACCGGTGGTGATTTACCCGGCGGAGAAGGGTTTTTCTATCCACCAACATTATTNGTGGATGTAAAACCGGGTATGGCAGCTTTCACAGAGGAAACTTTCGGTCCGGTACTGGCGGTGNTTAAAGCCAAAGACTTTGACCATGCNCTGCAACTGGCGAATGATACCGAATATGGCCTGGGTTCCAGTATCTGGTGTGGTGATCCGCAAAAAGGGGAAATGGCCNCGCAAAAACTGCAGGCNGGTCAGGTAGCAGTGAACGGCATCGTAAAAACCGATCCNCGACTGCCNTCCGGTGGTATCGGTTTATCCGGTTACGGACGTGAACTCGGTCCCCACGGCATACGTGAGTTTGTTAATACCAAACAGATCTGGGTAGCCTGACATCTGCGGATGATATTNGTGGCNATGTCCTGAGCCAGATTCACTGCGGTGCATCTGGCTTTTTATTTNCTGTTCCAACGGAACTGAATAANCATTCAGCTATCTCANTNTCCGTCAGNNGCATTCNNCTNCATTGGNTNTCAGCGCTTTATNACTTACTCANTTGTCGTTTATCNNCAGAGATAGCATAAAAATCAAAATATTCCGCAATTATNANATTTAACTCCGTCCCAGAAAACAGCCTAATAATTCATGNAAACGATATCAGTCTGAAANATTNANNANGGNNATTNNNCANCCAGNNNAATNTTTAATAAAANATTAATANTTATTTNATNGGCAGTCTCTGTTTATCGTCACAGCAATCTGAAAGCCAGNATTTNNCCGCCNTGAAAAATGTACCATAGCTTCAGTATTNTTCAGCTCNATGTGTGTTCATCGAATTCGCTTTTTNCTGCTGTAAAGGAACTGTCACTGCATCCGCGTCCAATTAACNCTTCTATTAATAACCAAGCGGATAAACCATGATCACCCTCCCNGAAAAAACACGACTGGCATTAATCCTTGCCGCCACTATCGGCCTGACTGCCTGCGGTGGCAGCTCTTCCAGCAGTACGTCAGCAGCAGATAATCAAATACCTGATCAGGTCACACCACCAGCAGGCAACGATGACTCCAGCAACAATGTCGATGAACCAGCGCCGGCCGCTGAACGCTATGAACCTCTGGTTGTTGGTGTTCTGCCGGATACTCAGGGCGGCAGTGATGCTCAGGGACAGGATCATGTTGCTACCATTACCATGGAAAAAGTGCTTGATCATCAGCTGGCAGCCGGCGTCGATATTGTTATTCCGGTAGGCGACCTGACAGACGCAGGCTCCGAAGTTGAGTGGGCCGAATGGACTTCCCTCGCTCAGCAGTACCGGGATCAGGGTATCGAATTTTTACCGGTCATGGGCAACCATGAACAGAGCTATGCCTATACCCATAACTGGATNGANGCCATGCGNCCGTTNATNCCGNAAGANGCNGTNCATATGCCNGGATANGAATGGGTTAACTATTACGTCGTCCGCGAAAACGTGCTGATTTTTGGTCTGGCTTATTACAACCTGCCGGTCGCCATTCACTGGATTGAAAATGCGGTAAAAGAGCATGAAGGTGAATTCGACCATATTGTGGTCGCCAGTCACGATGGTCTGATCGGTGCCAAATACGGCCTGACGATTGAACATATTGTTGAAGGCGCCAAAGACGATGACTGGGTTTACAGCGTTGCTGATGAGATCCGTGAATTCTTCTCTGATCATGACGTTATTTACGTTCAGGGTCATGAGCATCAGTATCAGCGTTCGGTGATTGCCCGCGATAATATGATGAACAACTACCCATCCGGTTCAACCCCAGCCGGTGGCAACTATCGTATGAACATGTACACGCAGATTATGGCCGGTAATGCGTCGTACAAAGGCTATGAATACCGCTTTGGTGAACGCGAACTGGTACAGGCAGTCGTTGCTCAGAAGAACGCCACCAACGAAAAAGGCTCTACACATTTCGACGTTAACTCCAGCATACTGAGTTTTGATAACGACCGTGTCGACTATGTCTCTTATTTTGCTGAACACACCGCCAGCAGTAATGCACCGGATCAGGACTTTACTCCTGATTGGCATCTGATGGATAAATTCAGCCGTACCACCAACCGTTGTGAAACTCTGGTATATCCGTCTTCTGTTCCTGATGGCACGCGCTCAGTGATGGTGTTGCAAACCAGTTATGACACCGATATCTGTCTGGGTACCGATGGTTCTTATGCACAACTGGCGAGTGGCAGTAACGATACCTTTAACCGCACCGACTCCCGCAGCCGTGATCTGGAATTCACACCAGGCTTCAGCCGTGCTGAAACCATGAACGATATGATTCGTCTGGCTTATCAATGGTTATTCCAGCCGCACGAAAGCTGGACACCTAGCCTCAACTCAGAGGTGCGTGTTATGCCAAACGAAGAAGAAGAAAATGTGCTGGATATTCCGGAAGTGACCATGGACCTCAAAGAACATGTCACTCTGAGCTGGACCGACAGCGTTGCGGAAACTGCATCGGATATTCTGATCATCAGCGGCACCCAGAACCAGACCGGTATTTATGAAGGCGACTACGGTGAGCCGAAAGATATCGAACTGTCCTCTGGCGTAACGACCCTGAATGAAGATTATGAACCTGTGGTAAAACCATCCATCATTCTGCCACCAACAGCGACCCGTAACTGGGATATTACGGATGCCGTGGCCGACGCTTATGGCGTTAAATTCTTTGCTCCGGCAACGCTGAGCGCTGATACCGTAACTCTGGGTATTAAAACATCGTCAGGCTGGCAGGCTATGAACAGTGCCGGCTGTGTGATCAGTGGTTACTGGAATGACAGTTATACCGCGGCGGCTCCCACCCGTGATGCTTCCTGTGAAGATCAGCCGGTGGTCGGTTACGACAGCGATGCAAATCAGTGGTGGGCAGTACTCACTGCGGATGCCGAACTGGCACTGATTAATCTGTAAAATTTGCGTTTCTCTACCGGCTGTTTTCTGTTTAATGCACTGAACAGCTGAAAACAGATACAGAAGCGCGAAAAAAAGCCTGCTGCAGGTCCTCTGCAGCAGGCTTTTTCATTTTCAGCCTGTATTAACACATCACTGAAGCATCAGTAATAATTCAGGCAATGCGTACTACTTTGGCGTCGTCTTCCTGTATTTCAAACGGTTGATTAACCGAATCCAGGAAGCACTGTCCCCAGAACGCGATGTCATAATGACGCACAATATCGTATGCCTCACGCAGACGATTGCGCGCTTCGTCTTCATGCAGTGTCAGCGCATGATGGCAGCTGGTCATTAACTCGAACGGATCGTGTGGGTTACACAACACTGCGCCTTTGAGTTCCGCCGCAGCACCGGCAAATTCAGACAGCACCAGGACACCACGACCTTCGGTCATCCCCTGGGTCGCAACGAATTCTTTCGCGACCAGATTGAGACCATCACGCAGCGGTGTAATCCACATCACATCCGCCATGGCGTAATACGCCACCAGACGCTCAAACGGCACCGCACGGAAGAAGAACTGCACAGGAGTCCAGCCGATGCGGGCGAATTTACCGTTAATACGCCCCACCGCCTGCTCAATCTGATTCTGCAGTTTGTTGTAGATGGTCATTTCTTTTGCCGCAGGAACACATACCGTCACCAATGTGACTTTATTCTGCATTTCCGGATACTCATCCAGTAAACGTTCAAACGCTTCCAGTTTTTCCAGAATACCTTTGGTGTAATCCAGACGCTCTACCGACAGGATCAGGCGCTTGCCCGCCAGCTCCTGACGTAACTGCGCCATCAGCTGCTGAATCTCGTTGTTCTCCAGTGCCGAGCTGACCCGGTTAAGATCCAGCCCCACCGGATGCGCACCCAGGCGGATATGACGGCCATGAACTTCAATATCCGTGGTCATTTCATCCAGCCCGACAGCACAGCCATAACTCAGGAAACGCGGCGCACAGTTTTCTTTTTTCAGTACCTTCATCGGCGCAACCCCACGGGCAACATCAACAAAGTTTTCTGACTGGCGCGGAATATGGAAACCAATGTAATCACACTGCAGCAGGCTGCCGACAATATCGCGGCGCCATGGCAGCACATTGAACACGTCTGCTGACGGGAAATACGTGTGATGGAAAAAGGCGATTTTTACATCCGGGCGGATTTCACGCAGATAAGCCGGAACCATCCATAAATTGTAATCGTGAATCCAGATAGTCGCGCCTTCTGCCGCTTCTTCTGCTGCGCGTTCGGCAAACAAACGGTTTACCTTGAGAAACACCTGCCAGTGATCCTCACGGAAGCTGGCACGTTCCCAGAACGTATGCAGCGTTGGCCAGAACGCTTCTTTGGAAAATTTCTTATAAAAAATATCCACATCTTTTTTATTCAGACCGACACGGGCAGCCACCAGATTGGGATATTTTTCTTTATCCACAGTCGTGTGAGTTTCAAATTCACCCAACTTAGGATCGTGAATGGACCAGGCCACCCAGGAGCCTTTTTTACCGTCGGCAAAGAAACTCATCAGCGTGGGAATAATGCCATTTGGTGAGGTTGGATTACGGCGTTTCTGCTTGCCGTTTTCCACATATTCTTCATACGGCAAACGGTGATAGACGATCACCAGATCGGATTTACCCGGCTCTGCCGGCTCACCAATAGCAGCTTCAATACCCGCTTCGCCAAGGAAACCAAAATGAGAGAAGGATTCCAGAATACCACCACAGCCCGGCTCTTTGGCATGGTAGACCATGGCCTGGCCCTCTGTAGCTTCCAGCAGACCGGCTTCCGAACGACCGACGCAGACACCCTTGAAGTCATGCTGATACATCGACAGATCGTTCAGCGTATCGCCTGCGACCAGCACATCGCGGGAATCAACCCCAAGATGATTCATCAGGGCTTTCAGTGTGGCGCCTTTATTCACGTCTCTTGGCAGAAAATCGAGATACCAGCCGGCGGAATACAGTACATCACAGTTCAGTTTTTCGCCGATCTCATAGATCTCGTCGGTGATGGCTTCCGGCTTGCAGAAATAAGAACAGCGGCGTTCCTGCGGCACATCCTGACGGGTCAGGCCGGGAATATGCTCCAGCGCTTCGACAATCGCGTACTCGCCGGGCCATTTGTCTTCCACCTGTTGCTGCACTTCGTAAACAGGTTGCAGGTTTTCGCCATCGACCACGGTACAGCCTACATCGCTGATGATGTATTCAGGTTTGGGAATGGCCGGGTCGGCCAGCAGGGGCATGACGGATTCCAGACCACGGCCGGTAACGAACACCAGACGGATCTCGGGATGTGAAGCGATCAGTTGATACAGTTGATGGCGTTGTTCACTGTCTCCACCTAAAAAAGTGCCATCCAGATCTGTTGCTAACAACATAGCAGTCTCTCCTTACGGGTCCTGACGCAGAGCAAAGGCGAACCGGAGCTCTGGCTGAATTACGTATCGGGAGACTGACCGCTGGGGGCGACGTCTGCGCTGAAAGGGGGTTATGAGTAACTTCGATGAAGGCTGTGGTCAGCAGACTAAAGGTCAGCAACACAGCGAGGTTACTACAGAGTTATCCATAACCACCTGAGCAGAACGCTTGGACAGTCCAGTGGTGCTAACCACTGCTTTCCCGATACTGCTCTTCGACGGAATCTTCATTGGCCGATGTGGAGATATTCTCCCCATCTTCCTCCGGCAACATTTCGAGCACCGTAGGCGTAGTACGCACCATGGGAACGAAAGGTGCCGGGCTTTCCGGCGACTCTGTTTTTTCTTGATGCAAATATTGCACCGCGACCATAGCTAACGTACCCAGGGTCGCTGCAAAGTAGGCAGGCAGGGCCTGCGGGCCGGTCATGGCCATCAGCCAACCTGAGACCGCCGGACCGACCGCTGCACCAAGTCCGTGCACTAACAGCAGGGCACTGCCCCCTGCGAGGATATCTTTGTGTTCCAGATGATCCACCAGATGCGCCACCGCCAACGGATAGACTGCGAAAGCAAGACCACCGTAGATGGCAATCGCCAGCATTACCCAGTTGCCCACTGAAGACAGCACCGCCAGCAGAGCAGCAGCCATCACCGACGCACAGGCTACAACCGCCAGCACCAGACGGCGGTCATGGGTATCCGAGTAACGTCCAAGCGGATACTGCAGCAGCACACCACCAAGAATACCGCAGGTCATAAACATCGCCACGCCCTGGGTGTCCAGACCAATACGTCCGGCGTAGAGCGCGCTCATCCCCCAGAAGGCGCCCATCGCCAGACCAGACAGCAGCGCACCGTATAAAGCGACCGGCGCAATGTTAAAAAGTTTCTTCAGCGGCAGACGTTGCACATCCTGTACTTCCGGCTGTGACACCCGCGTCCAGGTGACCGGTAACAGACTGAGGGTCACCAGAATGGATGCCACGGCGAAGAAACCGAAGCCGCTGATTTCACCAAACTGAAGAAACTGTTGCGCCAGCGCCAGCGCTGCCAGGTTAACCACCATATACACCGCAAAGATTCGCCCACGCTGCTCTGGCGGCGTCTGCGCATTCAGCCAGCTTTCGATAATGGTATAGAGAATCACCAGAGCGGTGCCGGTCAGCACCCTGCTAAGCCCCCAACCCCAAGGATTAATGAAGAGTTCATGCAGGAGCACAGAACAGGCAACCAGTGCAGCACAGAAAGCAAAGGCACGGATATGCCCCATACGGCTGATCAGTGGTAACGCGAGGAAAGTGCCGATGAAAAANCCGACGAAATAGCCTGACATGATCAGACCCATGCTGCCGTCACTGAACCCTTCCTGCACACCACGCAGCGCCAGCAGCGTATTCAGCAATCCTGTCCCCATCAGCAGTAGGGCAGCCCCCATCAGCAGGGCGGTAACCGGAATGATCAATGGCAGCATAATGTGCTCCTTTACCTCGCGNGCGGTGTGTGGCGTTCTGTCAGTGCGCAGACTGTCAGCTATAAAAACCATAAAAGCCCTGACNTCTCTCCGCAAATGTCAGGCCCGGATAATTCCAACTGCCCACATTGCGCAATTCAGGCCAATGACTGCGGAACCCCACAGAAACACGGGCTTGCGGGAACTTTNATTAATATCAGGTTACATATTAGTGGCCTTATTTGATAACTCTGTTGCAAGTCAACGAGACAATCGCTTTCGTAGCCGGGNCAAAGTTGCCACGGTTTGACCAATGTGGGCTTTTCGGGTATTTTGCGCCGCATAAACTCCGGCCACGGGATTCCTCTCTGAGAACCGCAACGAAGCGGTTTGCGCCTGCACCCTTTNATCGTTTTACCGGGTCAGATCGGCACAGACAGCATCACAGTGGCACCCTGCATCAGCCCCCGTTCCCCCTCAGAAGCGATCTCCAGATTGCTGGCCCGGGCTGAGCAAAGAAGGATTGTTAATTTCACACTAATATTGAGTTACCGGGCGCTCTGTTTTCACCCAGACAGCGATGCCTGACAATGGAAGTGTGGAATATACATTAGTAGTAACCGCTCTCTGATCAGTTGTCTGTCATCAGCCAGCTGTGTATAAAGCGGTCGTCTTCCGCTGTCGCAGATCTATACCCTGGTTCTGCAAAACTCTGGGCCAAAAGCCCTCTGCCGGCGGATTCTGCACCTGCAGATTTTGATTTTCTGACTTAAAGGCGAAATCCCGATGACTATACAAAAGGTCGATGTGCTCCTTGTCGGAGGCGGGGTCATGAGTGCCACCCTAGGCACGCTGCTTACCAAGCTGGACCCTTCACTCAACATCACCATGGTCGAACGTCTCGATCATGTTGCTCACGAAAGTACCGANGGCTGGAATAATGCCGGTACTGGCCACGCAGGCTACTGCGAACTGAACTACACACCGGAAGACGCTCAGGGCAATGTAACGATTGACCGTGCTCTGACCATCAATGCCAACTTCGAAGTATCNCTCCAGCTGTGGAGTCATATGGTCGAAAAAGGCGCCCTCCCTGAACCATCCAATTTCATCAACTCTACCCCGCATATGAGCTTCGTATGGGGCGATGCTAACGTTGCTTTCCTGCGTCAGCGTCATGAGAAGATGAGTGCNCATCACCNGTTCCGNGAAATGGAATTCAGTGANGATCCGGAAGTTCTGAAAGAGTGGATGCCNCTGGTGATGGCAGGCCGTGACNCTTCNGANAAAGTCGCTGCTACCCGTGTTATGCATGGTGCCGACGTCGATTACGGTTCGCTGACCCGTCATCTGGTTAAGCGTATGACTGAGAAAGANAACTTCAGTCTGCTGCTNGAACATCAGGTTGAAGATTTCAAACACGAAAAAGATGGCAGCTGGACAATCACCATCGAAGANCGCAAAACCGGCAAAGATAAAGTCATCAATGCAGGCTTTGTATTCCTCGGCGCCGGTGGTGGTGCACTGCCTCTGCTGCAGGCTTCTGACATTGATGAAGCNAAAGGCTACGGTGGTTTCCCGGTATCCGGNCANTGGCTGGTCTGTAANAATCCGGAAATTGTTAAGCAGCACCACGCCAAAGTGTATGGTAAAGCTGCGATTGGTGCGCCACCGATGTCTGTGCCTCACCTCGANACCCGTATCATCAACGGCGAACCTGCCCTGCTGTTCGGACCTTACGCTGGTTTCACCACTAAGTTCCTGAAAGAAGGTTCGAAAATGGANCTGNTNAAATCNGTCAGCNCCACTAACCTTATTCCGATGATGTCCGTGGGTATCCACAACATGGATCTGACCAAATANCTGATCAGTGAAGTGATGCAGTCTCATTCAGACCGGGTTGAAACCCTGCGCGGTTATTTCCCTGANTGTAAAGACAGCGACTGGACTCTGGCAGAAGCTGGCCAGCGNGTTCAGNTCATCAAGAAAGACGCCAAAGGCAAAGGTAANCTGGAATTCGGTACTGAAATGGTTGCGGCCAAAGACGGTACACTTGCAGCNCTGCTGGGCGCATCTCCAGGCGCATCCGTTGCGGCCAANGCTATGCTGGAAGTACTTGAACGCTGCTTCCCTGAGCAAATGAAAAATGGTTGGGCTGCCACCCTGAAAGAAATCATTCCTTCTTATGGCGAAGATCTGACCAAAAACGAAGAGTTGCTGTTAAGCATCCGCGAACGCACCCTGTCGACTCTGAACCTGAAATAAAAGCCCTTTTTNAACCGCCTTTATTTCAGATTTAAAACCCGCNCCAGCGAACGCTGCGGCGGGTTTTTTATTGCNGTTTTTTTTATTGCCGTTATCTGCCGCTCTTTTTTGCNTTACAGCCGTGCAGAATATCCCCANGCGCACATCTGNCTGAGCGAAATATCCCTGAGAGAAATATCCCTGAGAGAAGATGGCAGCGGGCAGCGTTAAAGNGCAATCGCGGCCAGCAGAACAGCTTCCTGCACTTCAATNGCNGCNCCNAANGTATCACCGGTGCAGCCACCAATCCGTTTCATCATAATCTGTCTGGCCAGCGCAATCAGCGTCAGCCACAAAGCCAGAATAAATATCGCCTGCGTCTGCAACAGCACAACACAGGTAACNGCGATCATGNCAGCAATAACAACACAGCGCGTNACCGTAGCGCCCTGCAGTAATGCCGATGCCAGACCNTCACTGCGAACGTAAGNTGTCGTCGCCAGAAANNCCAACACACTGCTGCGCGCCATCACCGGCACCAGAATCAAGCCGCCACAAAGCAGCCAGCTATTGCCAATACCNTGATTCAGAGTCTGTTCAAACAAGGCANATATNGCAGCGAATTTAATCAGCAGAGTGATGATCAATACCGTTACCCCCATGGGGCCGGACTGCGGATCTTTCATAATCGCCAGCGTTTTTTCTTTACTGCCCAGACCNCCCACCCAGGCNTCGGCACTGTCAGCCAGGCCATCGAGATGCAGTGCGCCGGAAAAAAATACCCAGATCGCCAGNACTAACGCAGCCAGCAACANAGATGANACCTGCGGGNTNTAAACAACGCAGNCCAGNGTGAACAGCAGCAGNGTCGNNCCCAGCANNANGCCGACGACGGGNTAAAAAATTAATGACGCGGCAGCCACCTGCGCATNGGTACGTTTTAAATAAGGCACTGGCAGGCGGGTAAGAAATGCCATGGCATACCAGAATGCCCAACCNTATAAATTCACCATGTGTAACGTCCTGATATTCCAGAGGCCGGCGTAACNGCCAAACAGACTGTCGGTTGTGCTTTATCATTTATGCAGCGTNTTGGTTGCTGCTTCCGTTTTATTGCTGCTGTTGTTCTTGTTGTTCCTGTAGTTGTCTTTCCTGCTGCTCATGCGCAGGCTGCTGACGNTCAGTGTAATTGGCAATATCCGAAGGCGAATGCAGNTTGCCTCTGTCCAGCACTGAGCCGTCCATCATTTCCAGNGTTACCCACGGAGCGTATTCTTCGTTNTATTCCAGCTGATCNACTTTAAAGCGCAGCAGTGCCGCATAAGGAACCGATAAACGGCTCATGGCTTCCGGCGATAANCTCATCAGATGCTGGGTCAGNGCGCGGATAACACCGCCGTGACACACCAGCAGAATATGTTTACCGGCGTGCTGCTCCAGNAGNGTATTCCAGGCGTTCAGCAGGCGTTGCTGAAAATCAGTAAAGGCTTCGCCNCCGGGGGCACAGAAGGCAAACGGATCAGCCCACAGCTGCGTCACCTGCAATTCATTTTCTGCCAGCACCTCTTTCACCGGNCGCCCTTCCCACTCNCCGAAATGAATTTCCATCCATTCATCGGCAATGGTCAGTGGCAGATTNAGTTCTTCAGACAATTGGTCTGCCGCTTCCGCGCAGCGCTGCAAAGGTGAGCTGATGATATNATCCCANTCACTGGCATGGCGGCGCAGACGTTCATGAAANTGCCAGTGGCCAAGCTCNGTTANTGGCGGGTTCACATGNCCACGGAAAACATCACCGCCGCCGGGTTCNCCATGCCGGATCAGGTCNATGCGGGTTACTTTGTGATGGCCATGATCAGCGCTCATTGTTTACTCCCCGGAAGAGACTTCAGCTTCAGCAAAGGTTGCCATGTTGTTATGCAGCGCCAGCGCCTGANGGATAATACCCACCGCCATTGCAGCGCCAGAGCCTTCGCCCAGACGCATACCTAACTGCACCAGCGGCTGNGCCTGCANNACNTCCAGCAANACCCTGTGCCCNGGTTCAGCAGAACTGTGACCAAACAGCATCCAGCTGCGCACCGATGGATTGGCTTTTACNGCAAACAAAGCNGCNGCAGTGGCAATAAAACCATCAACGAGCAGCGGAATACCCAGCTGCGCCGCNCGCAGATAAAACCCGGCCATAGCGGCGACTTCCAGACCACCACACTGCTGCAACGCNNCAAAAGGCGAGTCCACNAATGGACGGGCGCGGGCCACACTGGCAGCCAGAACCTGNTGCTTATGACTGAGGGCTTCGCCCTGCACGCCGGTGCCCGGCCCNACCAGAGCGTTAACATCCTGATCGAGCAGCAGGGCGCTTAAGCAACTGGCNGCGGAGGTATTGCCGATCCCCATTTCACCNGCGATCAGCAGCTCACTGCCGNCCGCAGCCAGNCGCTCCGCCTGTTCTTTGCCGATGGCCAGCGCCGCTTCAGTCTGCTCTGTCGTCATCGCAGCCTGNTGCGAAAAATCNGCCGTGCCGGCCATCACCGGGCGCTGAATCACCCCCNGCAGCGTATCGCAGGGAATGGCGGTGCCNCAGTTCACCACCGCCAGCGGCATCTGGTGATAAGCGGCCAGNACCGCCACCGCTGCTCCGCCGGCGACAAAATTCTTCAGCATCTCTACCGTCACCGCCTGAGGGAANGCAGAAACACCCTGCGCCACCACACCATGATCACCGGCAAACACCACCGCCGCCGGTTTCTCCAGCTGCGGTTTCACCTGCCCCTGAAAACCAGCAAACGAAATGGCGATGTCTTCCAGCGCGCCCAGCGAACCCGGTGGTTTGGTCAGCTGATTCTGGCGCTCACTGGCCTGCTGACGGATGTCGCTGTTGATTGTCGCGGCGGCTTCAGACCACCAGCCTGTNTGNGTCATGGTTTTCGTTTCCTGTATCGGTCAGTCATTCGTGTTTATTTCGTTCGGCGAACAGAAGCTGCCTCACATTAAGCTGATGCAGCTTATTTCACCCGCATCGGGATGCCGGCGACCACCAGGGTTACGCCGTCCGCCATTTGCGCAATGCTTTGATGCAGCCAGCCGCTTTCATCAACAAAACGGCGGCTGAGGTCGCCCATAGGGACAATGCCATAGCCCACTTCGTTACTCACCAGCAGCACAGTGCGGCTGCCGTCAGCCTGCATCTTTGCCAGCGTATCCAGCAAAGCCTGCCGCTCAGCAGGCCAACACTGCGGGTCTTCGTGCAGCAGGCAGTTGGTCACCCATAATGTCAGGCAGTCCACCAGAATCAGTGCGTCAGCGGGGGCCTGCTCAATGGCTGCAGCCAGTTGCAGCGGTTGTTCAATGGTCAGCCAGTGAGCCGGGCGGCGGTTGCGGTGATGCTCAATTCGTTGATCCATCTCGCTATCCAGCGCCTGAGCTGTGGCAATATACGCCACAGATGCGCGGCTGTCGCAGGCCTGCTGCTCAGCATAACGGCTCTTGCCGGAGCGGGCGCCACCGAGAATCAGCTGAATTCCTGTCATGGGTTTTCCTGTATCTGGGTCTAAACTTAGTGAAACCAGCAATTATCAGGGACATGCTTATGAGCACACAAACACCGGATTCCACGCCTGAACAACGTATGCACCCCAGGGCCATACTTAAAAGCAGCGTGAGTGTATTTGATGACAACAGCAAGGAATACCTCGGACTGCTGGTCGACTGCTCAGAACAGGGCATCATGATCTCGACCTATGATGCACTGACCCCAGGCACCAGCCTGGCGCTGGCGCTGGTTGATATCCCGCCTAACATCAATGGCCGCCGCACCGGCAGCTGCCGCGCTGAAGTGGTCTGGTGTGACAAGATCACCCCCAGCCTGTACGGCACCGGCTGCCGCATTGCCGAGGTAGACGATATGCTCGACACCATGATGAAAAGCTACCATCAGGCCTGAGCCCTACTCACATTGCCCGCACAGTCCCTGCCTGCGCGCAGGGCAGGTGCCAGACATCCCGGATTCCCTTACACTGCCCTAAATCCACAGATAAACGGCTGACTATGCTGCAGTTCGGAATCGACCTGGGCGGGACCAAAACCGAAATTATCGTGCTTGATGCCGAGGGCAATACCCTGCTGCGCGAGCGCTCCCCTACCCCCAGCCACAGCTATACTGACATTGTTCACAATATCACCCGGATGGTAAAGGCAGCGCACAGCGCCACCGGCAACCGTGACTTTACCCTGGGGATAGGCATTCCTGGTGCCATGAGCCCGGCCACCGGCCTGGTGAAAAATGCCAACACCACCTGTCTTATCGGCCAGGACCTGCAGGGCGACCTGCAACGTGCCATCGGCTGCCCGGTAACCATCGCCAACGATGCGGATTGCTTCGCGCTGTCAGAAGCCTCTGACGGCGCAGGAGCGGGCTATGGCAATGTCTTCGCGGTGATCATAGGCACAGGCTGTGGCGGCGGCTGGGTGGTCAATGGCGGTCTGGTCAGTGGTCCCAACGCGATTGCCGGTGAATGGGGTCATAATCCGCTGCTGTGGCGTGCTGACAGTGACAGCCAGATCGACTGTTACTGTGGCCAGAAAGGCTGCCTCGAGACCCTGCTGTCCGGCACCGGCCTGCGTCAGCAGGCAGCCAAAGAAACCGGGGTGGAGCAGCCAGCTCAGTTATGGCAACAGGCCGCTGAAGCCGGCGATACTCAGGCCATTGAGGTTCTGAACAACTATTACCTGCGTCTGGCCAAAGCGCTGTCCGGCGTGATCAACCTGATGGACCCGCACGTCATCGTACTGGGTGGCGGTGTCTCCAATATGCCGGGAATCTATGAAGCCGTACCACGCCTGTGGCGCGATTACGTCTTCTCCGACACCGTCGTGACACCACTGAAACAGGCGCAGCACGGTGACTCCAGCGGCGTGCGCGGCGCCGCGTGGCTGGGTGCTAAGAATAGTGCCCGCTAAGCTTCCATTGACCTGAGAACGGCAAAATGAAAATCGGAGAAGCATCGGCCATCACCGGCCTGAGCTGCAAAGCGATCCGCCTGTATGAGCAACAGGGGCTGATCAAACCCGCACGCAAAGGCAAATACCGCTCCTTCAACAGCAAGGATATCGACCTGCTGCTGCTGATCGGCGAAGCCCGCCGCCTTGAGATTCCTCTCCTGCGTCTGCGCAGTGCTATCAAAGATGCTGACCGCCCGGACTGGCCAGCCGTGCGGATTCTGCTGACGGAACTGCAGCAGGAAACAGAACGTGAGATTGCCGCGCAACAGCAACGGCTGCACAGTATCGGTCTGTGTCTGGCCGAACTTCATCAGTGCCCGCTGCAGGGCATTAACTCTGCACCCGACCTTGACTCTGCCCCATAGGGCAAGGTGCATACTGCGGTCCTGTGAATCTTATTAAGAAAGGAAAACCGCATGGCCGGACACATCGTTATCCTCAATGGACACCCGGATCAGCAGCGCCTCTGTGGCGCACTGGCAGACCGCTTTCAGAAAGGTGCAGAACAGCACAGCAGCATTACCCGCTTTGATCTTGCCGACATGGCATTCGACGCCAACCTGGCGCATGGCTATCAACAGATACAGCCGCTGGAAGAGGATCTACTTGCATTGCGCCAGGCCATAACCGACTGCGACCATCTGGTCATCGTCGCGCCGGTCTGGTGGGGTGGCATTCCGGCACGACTGAAAGGACTGATCGACCGCACTTTTCTGCCAGGCTTTGCCTTCCGCTATGAAGCAAATCAAACCCTGCCCACGCAACTCCTCAAAGGCCGGCGGGCGACACTGTTATTCACGCTGGACACCCCGCCCTGGTATTTCCGCTGGGTGCAGAAAGCGCCGGCGGTATATCAGCTGGATAAAGCCACGTTAAGCTTCAGCGGTTTCCGGCCCGTAAAAACCCTGCTGTTCGGACCTGTGATCAAAGCCAGCGAACAACGCATCGACCAATGGCTGCAACAGGCAGAAAGCCTGGGCTTAAAGGCAGGAGTTAAAGGCAGGAGTTAAAGGCAGAGCAATAAAATAAAAGAACAATAACAGCGTGGAATGGGCTGTCAGCTAACCCGTTCCGGCTGCGCCTGTTGTTCATTCTGATGGCGCATCAGAATCAGCACCAGCACCACCGACGGAATACCCAGCACAGCAGCCACAACGAAGAATTCAGCGTAGCCAAAACCGTCCACCACCATGCCTGAGAAGCCACTGATGAATTTACCCGGCAGGGTCATCAGCGAGCTGAACAGCGCGTATTGCGTGGCGGTGTAATGGCGGTTGGCCATGCTCGACAGGTAAGCCACAAACGCCGTACTGGCGATACCACCTGACAGGTTATCGGCACTGATCACTGCCGCGAGCCAGCCCAGTGGCGGCGTGCCCTCATGCAATGCCATCAGGGCAAACAACAGATTGGTTGAGGCCACCATCACCGCCCCCAGCAACAGCGGCCGCATAATGCCAAACCGCACCACCAGCACACCGCACAGCAGCGAGCCGAAAATGGTCATAAAGAAGCCGAAGAATTTGGCCACGCTGGCGATTTCTGATTTGCTGAAACCCAGATCGAGATAGAAAGGATTGGCCATCACCCCCATGGTGATGTCACTGATACGGAACAGGCCGATAAAAGCGAGAATCAGCAGAGCGAAGCGGCCATTGCGCTGGAAGAATTCCAGAAACGGACAGATCACCGCACCGATTAACGTGCGCTGCCACAGCGGGCGCTCAGCCATGTGCATTGGCCGCCCCATGATTTCGTCGACGATATGGTTTTCGCTGATGATGCGCTGCTGCGCCGATTCATGCTCAGGCTCATCGGCCCACAGCAGTGCCAACACGGCCAGCGCCATCGTGGCGGCCATACACAGATACGCCAGCGACCAGTTCAGCCAGTCAGCAATAAACAGCGCTCCGGCACCTGCCACCAGCAAAGCGACGCGATAACCAAAGATGTAGGCCGCTGACATAGCGCCCTGCAGTGTGTCTTCCGCCGATTCAATGCGGAAAGCATCCAGTGCCACATCCTGAGTCGATGAGGCGAAAGCCACCAGCAACGCAGCAACCGCGATCCACCACAGGGAATCCACCGGATCAAGACGGCTCATCAGCAACAGGCCCGCAGCAATACCCAGCTGGCCGATAAGAATCCAGCTGCGCCTCTGCCCTAACGCTTTGCCCAGTAACGGCAGGCGCAGACGGTCGACCACCGGCGACCAGAACACTTTCACCGAGTAGGTAATGCCCACCCAGGCAAAGAAACCGATTGCGGTGCGCTCGACACCAAGGTCACGCAACCAGGCGGTCAGCGTCGTAAAGACCAGCAGGAATGGCAGCCCGGCACCAAAGCCCAGCAGACTGATGACAACCACAGGTTTACGGGTATAAATCTCCAGTGCCGGCTTCAGCCAGCCCCACCAGCCAATCAGAACCACAGAACCGCCTTACCGATCAGTCTTTGAAGTTTTTGAATGCCAGCGGCATATCGATGCTTTCATCGTTACGGTACATGGCCATCACCTTCTGCAGGTCATCACGGCTTTTACCCTGTACGCGGACGGTATCGCCCTGCAGGGAAACCTGCACTTTGAGCTTGCTGTCTTTCACCATCTTCACCATTTTACGGCCCAGGTCAGAGTCGATACCCTGGCGCATGGTGGCTTTGATTTTCATCTGCTTACCGGAACCTTCCGGCTTGCTGTATTCGAGGCAGGATACTTTGATATCACGCTTAACCATGGCGCCGGTGAGCATCGGCTTCATCTGATCGAGCTGAAATTCCGCTTCAGCGGTCATGGTTACCACCATGTCTTTCAGTTCAAAACCGGCCTGCACACCGCGGAAATCGAAACGGGTGCTGAGCTCGCGGTTAGCCTGATCCACGGCATTCTGGGCTTCGTGCTTATCTACTTCGGATACAACGTCAAAGGACGGCATAGTTCTCTCCTGCAAAATCGACTGTCAGATGCCGTCGTGGCATCCATAACGCGTAAAGACGCTATTGTAACCCGCTGTATCCCTGCTGGCACTTACAGAAAAACAAGCTAGATTTAAAAGCACCTGTGAATAAACTGGCGATGCCTTCGTATGCAAACCAAAATCACGCTGCACGGAGCCGGGGTTTACTACTTCTCGGTCACCGGTGCCAAAGACCAGCCCGTTTTTCAGTCCGTATTCGAATTTGATTACGCGGTAAAAATCCTGGCTGAGATTGCGCAGACCCGCCTGCTCGCTTATGTGCTGGAAGAGCAGCGCATGCAGTTTGTACTGCGCTGCGAGCGTGACTGGACCAGCGTGATGGATGATATTCAGACTGCCTTCGACACCATGCATGAACGCTGCTGGCATAAACGCCGGCAACTGCTGTCCGATCAGGGCGTCGTGCTGATGGTGGATGAACAGGCTTTCCTGACCGATCTCGTTATGCAATTACATGACTGGCCAAAGCGCAGCGGCCTGGTGGCCAGTGCTGAACTCTGGCCATGGAGTTCAGACCAGTATTACCGCATCGATAATCCACCGGCATGGATCGATACCGAATCCATGCTCAACCTGCTTTCGCACAGCCGCCGTAACCGCGCCCAGCATTACATTGATGTGATGAAGCAACCGGTGACTGCCACACTCGATCTGGACCATGGCAGCCACCCGGTCTATCAGGCGCTGGCCCGTGACCGCTGGGTGGACCAGCACATGAAGAAAGAAGCGCTGACCCAGTCCGCCTACAGTANCGACGATATCCGCCGTCTGNTTGATGACGCCTGTCAGCTGGTTGCCCGCCAGTTCGATATCACGGTTACAGAATTGTGCGACAGCCTGCAGCGCCGCCGTTATAACCATCTGATGCCATTGGTGGTCTGGCTGCTGCGTGAACGCGGCATCAGTCTGGAAGCCATCGCGCCGCTGGCAGAGGAAGAAGAAGATCGTCTGCAGTTGTGGCTGCGCGGTGTGCCCGCCGATCACACAGAGAATGTCCGCCGGAAACTGCTGGCACTGTGGTCACCGGAAGGCATACCGCCGTTCGCCCTCAAAGTTGCGGATCAGAAAGTCCCTCACACCGAAACAGACACTGAAAGCCTGCCTGACAGTGATCAGCCAGAGGATGCGNTGTCTGCTGTGGAGCCAGCAGACAGCCCGGTGGCGACACACGGCAGCGACGATCAGAACGGTCCGGTCAGCGCCGCTCAGGTTGTTAATCTGCGCTCCTGAATCCCGCTCTCACCTGCGCTTATGGCAGCACACAGCCTCTCCCGGCCATTAATCTGGTTACAGCAGGGCTGAGCGCTGCCATAATCTGTTCATGAACAAAACTACCGCAAAGCAGAGCATTGGCCTGCTGGGGACCGGTGCCATTGGTTCTCTGATGGCCATGCACTGGTCACAGCAGACCCTGTATTGTCTGCCCANAACCCGGGGCGCGGGCGCCTCACTGCGGGTTCAGGATCTCAACGGCAACCTCCATTCCCTGACCCTGCCCTGCTGGCAGGGCGAAGCACTGGACTGGCTGGTTATTACCACCAAAGCCGCCGATACCCTCCCCGCCCTGCAAAGCTGGGCTGATTATCTGCCTNGGGTAAAGCGTATCCTGCTGTTGCAGAATGGCATGGGCCAGCAACAGGCCTGCGCTGACTGGCTGGCTGCCAACGGATTGAGCTGTGAACTCTGGGCCGCTATTTCCACCGAAGGTGCATACCGTATTCTGCCGGATAATCAGACTGACGATGATCTGCCGCTGACNGTATATGCCGGTGCAGGCACTACCCTGGCTGGCCGCTGGCCGGGAAGACCGGCGGCCGGTGAAGAGCCGGAGCTGCCTCCCGGAATTGAACGGCAAAGCGACATCCTGCCGCCCATGCGCGCTAAACTTGCCATTAATGCGGTTATCAACCCGCTGACGGCGGTACTGCACTGCCAGAATGGTGAACTGGTATCCAATCCGCTCTTTCTGCCACAGNTGCAGGCACTGGCGCTGGAAATCGACGGGCTTTATCAACANCTGGGCTGGNCTCTGAGCGAGCCTCTGCCACAGAAAGCTCTGATGGTGGCGCAGGCCACGGCAGCNAATTACTCTTCCAGCTATCAGGATGTAGCCGCCGGGCGCCCTACTGAACTGGACTATATCTGTGGCTATCTGCTGGACTGTGCCAGCCGGCANCAGCTGGANNTGCCGCTGACCAGGCAGCTGCTTCAGACTGTAAACAGATCATAAGGATAGGAGCCTGCCATGCTGCTGACCCGACAGAAAATCATGCTCAGCACCGTTGCGGTCTGTGCCCTGATTATCGTCATCAGCACCCTGGCTTATATCCTCGCGGCGGAACGGGTTGGCCGTGAACATCTGGCTCCCATGNTNAATGACACCCTTGCCGGNCTGATTCAGATTCAGCTGAAATCCTCTGACGCNAGCCGCGAATCCCTGCAGGCCAGCCTTGATCAGATCATTCGTCACTATCAGATCGGTGAGGCCGCGATTTACAACAGCGACGATGAGCGTCTGGTGCACAGCTATCANCAAAGNCCCTCGCTGCCTGCGCACTGGTCGGCATCTGCGGANGACGATCATTACCATGTGTATCCGCTGCAGAGCCGTTTTGGGCCCATGCAGCTGATACTGGTCAGTGATCTGTCTCTGGCGCATTTTTTTATTCTCGACACCCTCACCACCGGGCTNTTTGTCCTTTGCCTTTCNGCTCTGNTGATTTTCGTTCTGTATGCNGTGACCCGCCATTGGCAGCGCCGCCCCTATCGTCATCTGCTCAGCAGTGTTGAGCGTGCGGCGATGGGTGCNGGTCAGGGAGAACAGAATTTTATCGACAGCGCAGATCCGGATTATCGTCCGCTGATCCGCGCCCTGAATGATCTGCTGTGGCAGCATCATCAACGCACCCGCAAACTGACCGAGGCCCANGAGCAGGCGGAAAATGCGCGNCAGNGGGCNATTGCNCTGTCCACNGAAACCCGNCAGACCAACGAACATCTGGCACAGGAAATTGCCGTACGGCGCGGCATCGAAACTCAGCTNACCAATACCCAGTTTCTGCTCGATGACATCATCAACGCCATGCCATCGGCGCTGTTTGTACTGGATGAAAATCTGCACATTATTCAGTCCAATGAGCTGGCGGGNGAATGGCTGGGCCAGGCCTATCAGCAATTAACCGGTAAAGATCTGTTGCAACTGATTCCGGAGCTTGAGCCGTTTGTTGANGAGCTGCATGACACTCACAANGGCATCCGCAAAAAAGAACGCTTTATTATCCGCAGTTTNCGTTCCGGCAAAGTATTCGACCTGATTCTGTATCCACTCACCGGACAGCAGCAGGCTCGTCAGGTACTGCGTATCGATGATGAAACCCGTCGTCAGCAGCTGGAAGAGAAAATGGTGCAAAGCGAAAAAATGGCTACCGTCGCCGGACTGGCTGCTGGCGTCGCCCATGAAATCAACAACCCGTTGGGCGCTATTCTGCAGAATCTGCAGAATATCCGCCGCCGCCTGCAACCGGGATTAAAGGCTAATCAGCAGGCGGCTGAACGCAATCAGTTACAGTTGGAACAGCTGCAGCAATATCTCGCTGACCGGGATATCACCCAGTTTATGGACAACATTCAGCAGGCCGGTGAGCGCGCCGCCGAGATCGTCAGTAATATGCTGACCTTCTCCCGTACCGAACAGAACCAGAAACTGCGCTGTGATCTGAACGTACTGATCAACGATACCCTGACCATCGCTCAGGGCGAGAAAAACCTGCGCGGNATTCTGCTCGATTTTGAACCTGCCGGACACNCGGTGGAGTGTGAAATTNTCGCCGGCGAACTGGAACAGGTTCTGCTCAATCTGGTGGTCAATGCCGGACAGGTATTGCAGCCATTTAAAACNGATAAACAACATAACCAGCCGCACTGGAAACCCAGAATCAAAATCCGCGCGTTCTATCAGGGNCAGCAGGCNATTGTNACGGTAGAAGATAACGGACCCGGCATACCGGTCAACNACGTTGGCCGTATCTTCGAACCTTTCTTCACCACCAANGACGTCGGCGAAGGCACAGGCCTGGGGCTGTTTATCTCCTGGCTGATTGTTACCAGCCACCATCAGGGCAAAATCCGCTACTTTTCTTCCCCNCTCGATGGCGCTGGCTTTGAGATCCGNCTGCCGCGCAAAGCAGGCAATGAGCAATCCTCATAATCTCNGCAGAATTATTCAGNCAGNCCGNCTTGACCNCTTATNCACAAGTCTATACTCTCGCCTGCGATCAGGTGCTCAGATGCGTTCAGCGNATGAGTTAAACGGGAAGACTGGTGCGTTACAGGTTCTGTCATAACAGAACGCCAACAAGACCAGCGCTGCCCCCGCAACGGTGATCGGCCAGANTACTGACTATATGCCACTGTTCTCAGACGGAATGGGAAGGCGTCAGTAATGTCACGTAAAGGTATGTACTGTCGTTTTTAACTGAAAGTACTTAGCCGTTACGTACAGGCCGTCAGCCCGGATACCGGCCTGAATTTTGTTNACTGACGTTGCGGTGGGCGACGGAAAGCACAGAAAGCATCAGCTTTATATATCTGATTATTACATTTCTGTCTTACCGCTCCTGCTGCCATATTTTTTGCGCGGCCAATGAATTTTCCAACTCTGAACAACCTGCTGCCATTTGCTCTGTTTTCCACAACGCTGCTGTTGGTGGATAACGTCCGGGCGGCNGNTGTACACAGTACAGAAGCAGAGACGNATACCACACAACTGTCTCCGGTTGAAAGTCANGGGANNCGTNCAGCNCAACTGTCACCTCTGGATCTGCCTGGTTCACACAGTCGTNTTGATCTCAGCGACGANANNGNCGGCGATCACCAGCTGGAAGANATTCTGCANCAACAGGCCGGTATNCAGGTACGCCAGCTCGGTGGCCGTGGTCAGTTTTCTTACCCNAGTATCCGNGGCGCCANCGGTAAGCAGTTGCAGATTGTCTGGGATGGCATTCCACTGACAACACTGAATAATTCCGAAGGTGANTTACCCAGTGTCGGNCTTTCAGCATTGGGCAGCATTGATATNTATCGNGGTGTNGCNCCGGNAGAACTGGCNCCGACAGCCATTGGCGGCACCATACATCTGCGTTCAAAAGATCANTTCGATACCCCGGCATCNGGCCANGCTTATACCAGNGCNGGCAGTTACGGTTATTATTCCGCNGGNCTGTGGCAGCAGTATCAGAANGACGNCTGGCGTTTTTTCGCCGCNGCTGACTGGATGNAAGCAGAAAATGATTTTGATACCAGAACCGATATCAANGCATTTAATAATCCCAATGAAAGCAGCACGGAAAAACGNCTGAATAANGGTGCCGATCACAGAATGGCATTGTTACGTGCCGACTACACCGNCAGCACCNGCNTTAAACCTTCGCTGGTTTATCAGTATCAGAAAAANCGCCGTGANTTACCCGGCCTGCGTAATATCCCACAAAATGATGCCTACTTTGCCAGCGANGATAACCGCCTGTCNCTGCGCCTGAATATTCCTTATTCACANCAGCAGCAGACCGACATTATTACCAGCGTTTATACGCTGGACGAAACCTACGATGATCAGGGCGACAATATAGGCCTTGGCCGGCAGAAGAATTANTACCNCACNAAAGGCACGGATCTGCGTGTTAATCATCACTCAGANGCCGNCAATATCAGTAACCTGCTGACGNTATCGGTACGCTCNGAAACCACCGAATCCGACTTTGCTCTGGTCAGTGATGCAACGNTNGAACTTAATTGCCTGACCGANTCCGGTTGCCCGTANGATTATCAGCGCCGACAGTATCAACTNGGTGATCGTCTCAGCGGGCATATTAACGACGCAATNATGNTGAATGGCCAGCTGAGCGTGGTGAAGTTCAGTGATACCCAACAGAATCATTACGGCATTTCTGATCAACACAATAACGAGCNATTTACCACCGGTGATGCNGGCGTAAACTTCCGNCTGAACGACAACAATCAGCTCGANGTATTAATCAGCCGNCAGGTGCGCCCGGTTTCGACCCAGGAATTATTCGGCGACCGTGGATTAACCGANGGCAANCCGGATCTGAAATCNGAAACNTCCAAAGGCATTGATGCGGTATGGCGCATGACCAGTNTTTATGGCGANTACAGCCTGTCNGCGTATCAGCGTNTACGCGACAATGCCATCGTCGCCAGTGCCGACAGCCGCGGCGTAATCAAATATCAGAATCTGNCGCAGACCAATCACCGTGGCGTTGAACTCAACCTGAGTATCGACTTAACCCACAACCTGACNCTCAACGGCAACAGNGGCTGGCACCGCCACACCATTGCCGAACACAGCCGTGATTTTTTTGTTGGCAAACGTGTACCGAATCAGCGNACCTGGGATAACTACTACAGCCTGACCTACCGANACGGCAANACNGGGACATCNCTGGCCTGGTTGCTGCAGACNGGNGGATTTTATGAAACCAGCAATCGCCTGCCAATCGACGATAAAAACCAGATTGACTGGAATATTTTNTATCAGCTGCAGAATTTCAGACTGCAGTTNAACGCCTTTAACCTGACGGATAATCAGGTCTCNGATTTCTACGATTACCCGGTTCCGGGTCGTAACTATTCCATAAAACTTGACTACTCATGGTGATACTAATGAACAGAATTCTCCCGCTCTCCCTGGCTGTATCAGCAGCCGTACTGGCCGGTTGTGGCAGCTCATCTTCAGGCGGCGCAGCGGATCCGATCGACCTGACCGGCTATACTGTCGTTATCACTCAGGCGGTTTATGGTTCCGGCTCTGAAGTCGCTCTGACAAATGCAGGCAACCTGAGCAATATCAATCCTGGCTACTACGCCGACGTAGCCACCGATTATTTTACCGCCAGTTATGATGGCTTTTACTGGTACATTGGTCGCGAAGGCATCGACACCATCAGCAAATACGACCCGGAAATGCCCAATGCCAACTATTACGGCAACAACGGCTACTCCCTGCTGGATAACCAGCAATCCTCCAGCTCCAATGTGCACTCAATGGCATTTGTTTCCAGTGACCGCGCAATCCTGACCCGCTATGGTCAGAACACCGCCTGGATTGTTAACCCTGAGGCTCAGAACCAGTCTGATTTTAAAGTGGGAGAACTGGATCTCAACGCCTATCACGCTGCTGACGATACCGTAACGCCTTACCCGGAAATGGACGATATCGCGCTGTACGATGGTAAAGCCTTTATCACCATGCAACGCCTGGGTAACGATCAGGAAGGCGGCGGTTATGCTTATGCCCGCGCACCATACATCGCGGTATTCGATACCGATTCTTACGCCGAAATTGATACCGACGAAGAGGCAGCAGGTCTGAACGGTATCGAACTGAACATCACCAACCCGATCAATATCGCCACTGACGGCAGCAACCTTTATGTACAGGGTATTACCTATGACGGTTCTTACGCTGGCGGTCTGGTAAAAATCGATATGGATACCTATGCACAGGAAACCGTATTCGATCCTGCACTGACGTCCACCAGCATCAGCGACGTGGCCGTTGCCGGCGATAAAATTTTCGTTGTTGTCTACCACGGCTGGCAGAATAACGACCTGGCGGTTGTGAACAGCGATGGCACTCTGACCACAGTTGCTGGTTTTACCGGGATCAACATTGGTTTTATCACTTCAGGTCCTGACGGTGATCTGTGGTTAGGCCGTGGTGATGATGGCAGCAACAGCTCTGCACTGCTGCATATCTCGCCGGTTGACTACGCTGTCGTCGACAGCGTAAATACTAACCTGGATCCAATCGGCATCAGCTTTGTTGATAATCAGCTGTAACTTGTCATAACAGGTAATCATTATGGGCAACCGTTTATCAAAAATTGCGACCAAAACCGGCGACAAAGGTGAAACCGGTCTCGGCGATGGCTCCCGTGTACGCAAGAGCAGTGCGCGGGTAAAAGCCATTGGTGATATCGACGAGCTGAACTCCTGGATTGGTCTGCTGCGCTCACATCTGAGCGACAGTGACGAATTGCAGCCGTTACTGCATCAGGTTCAGCACGACCTGTTTGATCTCGGTGGTGAATTATCCGTTCCGGGATATCTGGCCCTGAGTCAGGATCTGGTGCAGGATCTTGAAGATAATCTGGAAGCCCTGAATGATACACTGCCACCATTGAAGGAATTTATCCTTCCCGGTGGCGATATGGCCGCTTCCCATGCGCATATGGTGCGTACGGTATGTCGCCGGGCCGAACGTTCACTCGTCAGTCTTGGTGAAAATGAAGCGATCAATGAACTCTGTTTAAGTTACATTAACCGCCTCTCCGATCTGATGTTTGTGATGGCGCGGGTTCTGGCCAGACGCAACAATGGTCAGGAAGTCTATTGGAAGAGCCGTCATACTCAGGGAAAAGATTCTCAAGAATAACGTCTCTGACGACCTTCTCTTATACAGTTTCTCTGAACCAAAAGGCCTGCAATTACAGGCCTTTTTTTATTCAGCTTGTGATCATCCGTAACGGAACATTACATCCCGGACTAAACCTTAAACTGCTGCACCCGCTGCGCCAGATCGGCTGTAATCTGCTGTGCAGAACGCACTGCTTTTACTGTGCCTTCGGCATTCGCTGCGGTTTGTTCACCACTGCTGCGAATCGCTGCAAGATTACTTTCCAGATCAGCAGCGCTCTGCTGTTGCTCATTGGCACTGCGCACAATCCCACCGGTTTTATCACGGATATTGTCCATACTCAGGCGGATTTCATTCAGTGTGGCACTGACCTCGCCGGAACTTTCCACGGTTTTATCCACCATGGTGCGGTTAACTTCCATGGTATCCACAGCACTGACAATATTCTTCTGCACTTCACTGATCAGCTCTTCAATCTCCTGAGCTGATCCCTGTGTACGGCTGGCCAGTGTACGTACTTCATCCGCTACAACAGCAAACCCCCGGCCCTGCTCACCAGCCCGGGCTGCTTCAATCGCAGCATTCAATGCCAGCAGATTGGTCTGTTCAGCAATGCCTTTAATGGTTTCCAGAATACTGGAAATGCTGCTGGAGTTTTCTGCCAGCCGGTTAACCGCATTCACTGAATTTGTCATTTCCTGTGATAAACCGCGCACCTGATCCATTACCCAGGTCACTACCTGATCCGCCTGTGTGGATTTCTGCTGACCATTATCCACCGCGGTCTCTGCTTCACTGGCCATCCCGGCAACATACCCGGCACGCTCCGCCATGGCAGAAATAATACGCGAAACTTCCTCCGTCTGCTCCAGCTGCACACCCACTGCATCGTGACTGCGCCGGGCGATATTTTCGACTTCGTTAACGTTAGTAGTTACCGAATCAGAAGAGGATTTAACCGCACTTAACGTGGTGCGGATACGGGCAATCATATCGTTAAAGGCATCCCGCATCTGGCCCATTTCATCTTTGCCGTTAAAACGGATTTCATGCGTCAGATCGCCGCCACTGATTTCTCTGGCGGCACCGGAAAAACGCTTAATGGTATGGCGTACAGACATATAAAAAGCGAGATACAGATATGCGACCACAGTGAGAACAGTCACGAGTACCGCTGCCAACAGCAGAATACGGCTCTGCTGAACATCAAGGCGCTGTTGCAGTCGCTGACTGATCGAAGGAAGTACCTGCTGCTCTGTTGTCTGCAGACTGACAGTCTGCTGCAGATACCATTGATCAAATTCCTGCCAGCTGCCATTCACAGATTCCGCCATGATAATTTCTTCATCAATCTTACTGCGTAACGACAGAAGCATATCTTTTACCTCAGCGGCATTTTTCTGCAGACCNGCNTCGCCNAGAGCGGAAGANTTACTGATAAGAAATTCGGCATCCGGTTCAGCGGCAAGCAACTGATCATAACTGGTGTTCATTAAATCGTAGGTAGCGGATTGCAGGTACTGCTCATTAAATGCATAAATACCGGCACCATGCGCCAGACCGGTTCTGGCACGGATATCCGTCGTGGTATTAAGAATACCGATAAGGCGCTGAATGCTGCTGTCAGAATCCAGAGAAATCCCCTGCTGCTGCATAAACTGCTTAATAATCAGGTAAAACTCATCCACTGCAATCTGGTAGAACCGATACTGATCCCGGAACGTCGGCTGGCGGAATTCTCCGGACAGGCTCATCATCGGCAGAAATCTGTTTTTCCAGNCACTCAGCCAATCCTGCAGCCCCTCNCCAGATNATGNCTGAGCGGTTTGNTCNGCCTGCGGAAATTGTGCGGTCAGCGCCTGACTCAGGGTATTTANCTGACTGTTCAGATCNTCATTATTTTTATGCAAGGCCACAGANGCCAGATCGCGGAAGCGTTCAAGCTTATGCACATAGTTAAACAGGTCGCCNGAGACCGTCAGTCCATCCAGCTCCTGCTGTGTGCGCTCCACCGACTGAAAGGCCGAGTTAAATACCTGTGTACTGAGCACCNCCAGCGGGACGATAAACAGGAAACTGATCAGGGTGAATTTGGCTGCATAACTCAGCTGCGACATCAGCCTGATTGCAGGCCACATAATGGCTTTCAGCATATTTCTCTCTACCGTAGTACGTGNTTGNTGCACGTGTTTATTGTTGTTTGAATGGGCAGATGTCCGCCATTCAGCGGACATGATCCGTGAACCTGGTTCACACNGTCTTTAAGGAACCNGGTTCATATANCNATTAAGAATAGACCAGCAACCTCNGTTTACGGGTTTCATGTATCAGGCAATCTGNGGGAGTTATGTAACCGTGGCCCNTATTGTCATACCTGATCNGNCGACTGTGGATAACTGAANTGGTCTGTCAGTGAGNCGAAAAGCATCTCCTCCNTNNCCTGTCGTCAGACTGCATTCACACGCTGATTACCGTATAGTATCGCCCTCAGAGAAAACGCCATTCAGCAACACAAAAAAAGAGCCGACGGATATGAGTAACAGCGCCGAAAAGCATCAGCAGAAAATGCAGAAATACAAAGAAAAAGTCGACGCCGCGGTCGAACGCGCACAGGAAGAACGCGGCGTTATTATTGTTCTCACCGGTACCGGTAAAGGCAAAAGCAGTTCNGGCTTCGGTACTCTGATCCGCACNTTAGGTCATGGCTATAAAGCCGGTCTGGTGCAGTTTATCAAAGGCACCTGGGACTGTGGCGAAAGCAAAGTGCTGGCNACTCTGCCGGGTTTAACCATGGAAGTTATGGGCTCAGGTTTTACCTGGGAGACGCAGAACCGCGAACAGGATCAGCAGGCGTTCGATCAGGTCTGGCCAAAAGCCAAAGCCATGCTGCAGGACCCNGAATTGCGCACTGTAATGCTGGATGAAATCACCTATATGCTGGCCTATGACCTGCTGAATTTTGACGAACTAAAGCAGGCACTGGAAAACCGCCCGAAAGATCAGAATGTGATNCTGACCGGNCGTGGCGCACCAANCGCATTGCGTGAACTGGCTGATACGGTAACCGATATGAAAATGGAAAAACACGCGTTTAAAGCCGGCGTAAAAGCTCAGCCAGGGATTGAATGGTAAAGCAGTAAATCAGGCATCACGCCAATCAGCGTGATGCCTCAAACAGTTTCTGCAGCGATTTCTCATCGGCCACACCTGCCATCGGCTGCCAGTGACTGACACTGAGATTTTCGCCTACCCACTGCCTGCACAGCTTGTCGTATTCAGCACTGCTGCGGAATTCGCGGATAAAGCTGTTGACCNCTTTCAGNAANGTGTAATTTTCTGCTTCGGCTTTTACTCCGACGGTATATTCCCANAGGTCTGANGCCAGATTCTGAGGCANAAANTCCAGTTGTCCNAACCATGGGCTCTGAGGGTTCTGACAGGCCCAGTAATAAATCGGCAGATCGACCGCAAACGCATCCACCACACCTTTTGCCAGGGCATCATGAATCCAGCTCTGGTCAGTATAAGCCAGCAAATTACCCAGTTCGACTTTACCGCCGGAGCGGTTTTTATTCGCCCGCCAGCGCAGGCCGGCATCCTCCAGCGTGGCAAAGGCTGCCGGATCATTTATACAACCGAGGACTTTACCGGCAAGGCTGTGTACCCCCTGAATACTTTCATCACCTTTGCGTCTGGCCAGCACATAAGGCAGAAAAAGATACGGTTCAGAAAATGCCAGATCCTNATAACCGGGATCCGGTGGTAAGGCACTCCACATTAAATCCGCCGGTGGCTCTCCCCTTGCAGCGCCACAGTCCAGCAGTTGCGTACACAAATCCCAGGGATGTTCGATAAAAGTACATTTAACCCCCAGATAGTGGGCAAAAGCGCGTGCCATATCGGCATCNAANCCCTGCAGCTCACCGCCACCCTGGGCATGAAACGATACACCAACAAACTTNGGTTCAATGGCTACGCGAATTTCACCGCGGGCACGGATACGGGCCAGATGGTCCTCATGTCCGGCAGGAATATATTCGGTTTTACGCAGATCGCTGAAACCACTCAGCNCGCTTGCTGGCTGTTCCATATCAGAACTCAGCAGCCCCTGTAATTCTTCNCCNAGNCGCATGGTCCAGTCGCTGCGGTTGTGCATGCGTGANCGCGTGGTATCGCTTAATTTAACCGTCGCCTGAATTACACGGTTATTACTTTCAATTTCCTGCAGATGATCGTGCATTGAACCCAACAGGCCGGTCAGAGACGACATGGCGCCAGCCACCCGCTCATTCAATGAACCCAGTTCGCTTTCCGACTGACTGAGCATGTCACCCANCTGNTTTTCGATCTGGCTTAAATCAATCTGCTCAAATGCTTCTTTTGCACTTTCCCGCGTCTGCATGGCGAGATTGCGCACTTCATTGGCNACCACCACAAAGCCNCGTCCNGCATCACCGGCGTGGGCGGCCTCAATGGTGGCNTTCAGCGACAGCAGATGNACCGTNTGGCCGATGGAATCAATGGTATCGATCACNGCCCGGGAGTGTTCTGCTTTTTCTTTTAACTGATNCTGCAGAGCGGCAAAACGCGATGAAAAGAATTCATGCACCTCNGTCAGTTTGCGCTCCATTTCGCTGCGCAGAAGCTGCGACTGCTTATCNCCCTCCGCCAGATGACGCTGGGTTTCATCAACGAACCTGTGCTGATCTGAGGTTCTGTCATTAATTTCGCCGAGNCTGCCATCCAGCGCATCGAGACCGCTCTGCAGATGCTGCTGCAAATGGCGGATNCGCTGCATAACCGCCGGTAATTGTTCAACCAGTCCCTGTAACTCTCTGGCAGCNCCACGCTCCTGNAGCAGCTGCTTNAGCGCNGACGGTAAATCNGCACTGTGTTGCAGCCCGTCCCAGTCAGCGCTTTCCAATAGAGAATGCCAGCCCGGTACCACCGGCTGACTCCGTCGGAAGAGTTTCATGTATGCANTTACCCTGTGAAGTACGGCAGTACCGTTANTGATATATGTAATTAAAACTAGAGTATTAGCCGGGGTTTGCCAGCCACACTGCTCAGTTTGTCAGCATTACAGTGCATGCCAGAGGGCGTGCAGGAAGACNTGCAGGATAATACCGNCGNCAGCATGGCCGNGCAGGCGTGCTTCGGCTTAAAATAGGGNCAGNTAAAGGAGCAGCAGTATGGCNAAGAAGAAACAGAACCAACCTGAAGGGCTGCATGGCAGTCTGTGGCTGAACGACAGTCAGTCNGCGTTTGCTGCGGATCAGGTCAATCTGTTAATCGCCATTGAGGAGAACGGCTCTATNTCCTCTGCNGCCAAACAGGTAGGCATCAGNTATAAAACCGCCTGGGACCGCGTCGACGCCATGAATAANATGGCTCAGCAACCTTTGGTAGACCGGGCTGCTGGCGGTGCACACGGCGGAGGAACATCACTGACNGCGTACGGTAAAGAAATCGTGCGCGGCTTTGTTGCCCTGCAGCGGGAGCATGAAGCCTTTATGCGCCANCTCAGCCGCAAAGTGAATTCATTCACCGATATTGCCGACTTTATGACCGGCGGCACACTGAAGACCAGCGTACGCAATCAGTTCCGTGGTGTGGTCAGNCAGATTATTCCCGGCACAGTGAATAATGAAGTGCATATCCGCATTTCGGAAAGCAGCGAATTAGTCGCCATCGTCAGCGATGAAAGCTGTCAGGCACTGGGNATTGAGCCGGATGTACGGGTAATTGCATTGGTCGAAGCCAGCGCCATTATGCTCAGCCGCGACAGTCAGATACAGGTCAGCGCCCGCAACCGTCTGGCCGGTAAGATCAAACGCATNATTCCCGGNGCAGTNAACTGCGATGTTGTTGTGGATATCGGCGACAGCAAATCACTGAGCCTCAGCATGACCAACCGCAGCGCAGAAAAACTCGCATTGCAGGAAGGTGATGANGTGATGACCTTTTTTAAATCCTCAGCNGTTATGCTGCTGATCGAAGCCTGAAGCCCTTCAGTAAACCAGTGCCACCGATTTAATCTGCGCCCAGAGTCTTAATCCGGGTACCAGCCATAATTGTTTTACCGACAGCCGGGTCAGACGCACCAGCAGNGGTGTTCCGCCGGGACCTGCCAGACGCAGCCGCACCAGCATCAGCCCCTGACGCTCGTCATCGCGGATTTCCTCAACAATGCAGGGCAGAATATTCACAATACTGGTGTCTTTATGCTGCTCCAGCGCCAGNCTGACATCCCGCGCCAGTACCCGCAGACGCAGCGTATCNCCCAGAGCGAATCCNTTNTTCTGAATCCACATGGATACATCGCCAACATTCACCCGCACCATATGCCACTCGCTGGCNATTTCTTCCACCACGCCCTGCATGACGACGCCGGACTCTTCCCCCAGATGCAGCGGCGCATCANGGTCGGCGAGCATTTTATCCAGCGGACCAGAGCGGGTAACCCGGCCGTTTTCCAGTGTCACCANATGNTCGGCCAGACGCGTAACNTCATCCGTGGCATGNCTGACATAAATAATTGGGCCGGAAAATTCACTGCGCAGTTTTTCCAGATACGGCAGAATTTCCTGCCGCCGGTCCTGATCCAGTGCNGACAGAGGTTCATCCATCAGCAANACCTGAGGGTTAGCGATTAATGCNCGGGCAATGGCNGCACGCTGNCGCTCACCNCCGGATAAACGCNCNGGACGNCGCTTTAAAATATGAGCGATACCCAGTAATCCGACAATNTAATCACGCCGTTCGGCAGATAAAGGTTCGCAATTACGTTGTTTGCAACGTTTGCTGGTGTAGTCCAGATTCCCCTGCACGGTCAGATGGGGCAACAGACCGGCATCCTGAAAAACATAACTCAGCGGGCGTTTTTCCAGCGGCAGAAATGTATCCTNACTTTGCCAGACATCGCCATTAATCCGCATTTCACCAACGTGGGTTTTCTCCAGGCCNGCAATACAGCGCAACAGCGTTGTTTTACCCGAGCCTGATGGTCCGAACAGCGCGGTAACCCCTTTACCGGGCAGCGTCAGATTAACGTCCAGACTGAAGCGGGAATAAGCAGTAAAAAAGCGCAGTTGCATATCACTGCTCATAACATACCTCCGTTNAGCTGTTGCTCACGTTTTGGTCCAAAACCATAAAGGGCCAGCAGAACAATAAAGGAGAAAATCAGCATAATGCCCGACAGAATATGAGCCTGTCCGTATTCCAGCGCTTCCACGTGATCGTAAATCTGTACCGAAATTACCCGGGTTTCATCGGGAATATTNCCGCCGATCATCAGCACCACACCAAACTCACCGACGGTGTGAGCAAAGCCNAGCACCGCAGCGGTTAAAATGCCGGGCANAGCTAAGGGCAGCACAACCGTAAAAAAACGATCCAGTGGNCCAGCCCCAAGCGAAGCCGCAACTTCCAGTGGCTGAGTCCCCATCGCCTGCATGGCGTTCTGCACCGGCTGTACAACAAACGGCAGGGAATAAACCACCGATGCAACCACCAGCCCGNTAAAACTGAATGGCANCAGATCCATATCCAGCCATTGCATCAGTGTNCCTAANGGNCCCTGCGGCCCCATGGCGATCAGCAGATAAAAGCCCAGCACACTGGGCGGTAATACCAGAGGTAAAGCGACCAGTGCCGATACNGCACCTTTCCAGCGNGAACGGGTACGGGNCAGCCACCAGGCCAGAGGAATGCCCAGCATCAGCAATAACAGAGTCACCACAACNGCTAATTTCANCGTCAGCCAGATGGCACTCAGGTCCGCAGCGGAAAGCATTCCCATGATGCTTTACTCCCGGCTGTAACCGTAACGGGCAATTAACTCTGCCACCGCATCNGATTGCAGATATTCCAGTAATGCAGCGGCAGCAGCATTACCCTCACCTTTCTTCAGCAACACCGCATCCTGACGGATTGGCTGATAATAATCCGCCGGAATGATCCAGGCNCTGCCCGAGGTGACNGCGCCNTTTTCCATAATCTGTGACATGGCGACAAAACCAATACGCGCGTTACCGGTAGATACAAACTGCCAGGTCTGGGAAATGTTTTCCCCCATCACCCAATGCGGGCGGGTCTGCTCCGTCAGGTCCATTTTTGCCAGTGTCTGCATGGCAGCTTCGCCATATGGCGCAAGCTTGGGATTGGCCAGCGAGACCTTATTAAAATCGCCGCTTTTCAGCAGTGCCTGCGGATCGACACCATCGGCCGCAGACCACAGGGCCAGTCCGCCCTGAGCATAGGTGAAGCGGGTACCGCTTACTGCTGTGCCCAGCTCTTCCAGCTTGATAGGCTTAGCCTGATCCGCAGACAGGAAGACTTCAAATGGCGCGCCGTTCTGAATCTGTGCCAGAAACTTACCTGATGATCCGAACGCCAGCGTGGCTTTGTGGCCTGTGGCTTCAGCGAAATCGTCGGCGATCTCTTTCATCGGGGCAGTAAAGTTAGCAGCCACCGCCACCATCACCTCATCTGCCTGAACCACTGGTACTGCGGCCGCCGTGAACATCAGGGCAGCGCTCAGAGTCAGTTTTGCACGGCCTGTCCAGCCGGTTTTGTGCGTGTGCTTTGTCATTTCCGGAACCTCCCGGGTTTATTTCGCATTAACAGATATCGTGTTGTTGTTTTCGCTATATAAGTAACTACATAGCGCTTTTATACAGATTCCAGAGGCAAAGGAGAAGCATGAAAGTGCATTTATCCACTTTGACCACACACAGCGAAGGGACTTAGCACTGCTCTGCTCCCGCATGCTCCTGCACCCTGCGCCAGCCACCCGGAAGCCGGCACCGTAAAGCCTGCGACCACACAGACTTGAGATGGGCACTCAAAGGTCGTTGCCTCAGATTTTTTGCAAGGGGTTGTGTGAGGTGATGCATGAGAGGTTGCATAAGGTGCAGGATCGTTTCATGACATAACAGCCAGGCAGAACAAAGCGTAAAAGAAAAAGCAGAACAGCCTCGCGCCTGTGAACAGCGGGGTTCGGGTACCTGAAAACTGATCCGTGAAAAGCTATGGAGAAAAAAGAGATCCTGAAAAAAGAGCCCCGGAAAAAGAGCATCTGGGAAAACAGCACCGGAAAACTCCGCAACAAAAAACTGACGCGGATCAAATTAGTCTGTTATTTCTCCAATCATTGAAAGGAAAATTAAAACAGCACGGCAGATAAAACCGGCAAAGACCAGCCTCACCCGGAGCCTGGAGCCGTATACAAAAGCATTGCTGATGCCCTCTTTATTTCCCTGTCGGCTTTCTCTTTATGGCTTTCTCTTTATCGTTCTCTCACGGCTATCGCACGAAATGCGGAGCAGACAACTCACGATATAACTCAACAAGCATACCCTTATATTAAAGACTCATGCTGGCAAAGACAGAGAGCCTGAATACCCAGTAAACAATCCGGAAAATAATGGGTGGAAATTACCCCATTGATAATTATTACTGAAACATTGCTGCATTATTTTACCTATTGATCAGATTTTTCTGCTGTGCCTAAATACCCCGCTGCCTGTTTTCAAAACAACAACCGGAGCTGTAATGAAGCGCGTCCGCTCTCTTCCGATTATTATTCTGACAATCCTTTCTTCACTCTTTTCACTGGCGGCGTATGCCGATGAAAGCGGTCCAATCGTTATCCGTTTTTCACATGTGAGTAATGATGGCTCACCCAAAGGCAAAGGTGCTCTGCTGCTGCAGAAACTGGTAAAAGAACGTCTCGGCGATAAGGTCGTGATCGAAGTTCACGGTAACAGTGAACTGTTTAATGATACTGACGGACTGGAAGCACTGCGCCGCAATGAAATTCAGCTGATGGCACCGTCCTTGTCTAAATTCCGCGCTTACACAGACGAACTGCAGATTTTTGACCTGCCTTTCCTGTTTGATGACCTGGCCGCCGTCGATAAATTTCAAAGTCGCCCAAAGGGCAGACAACTGCTGTTAAGCATGGTTAAGCAGGGCATTGTCGGACTGGCTTACTGGCACAATGGCATGAAACAGCTGTCAGCCAACAAACCTCTGACAACACCCGAAGAAGCCGCAGGCCTGAATTTCCGCATTCAGAATTCCGATGTTCTGAAAGCTCAGTTCGCAGCCATTAAAGCCAATTCTGTGGTACTGCCGTATTCTGCCATGAGTAAAGCACTGGCTGATGGCCAGGTGCAGGGCGCAGAAAACCCATGGGCCAATTTTGATGAGCAGAACCTGCAGTCCGTACAGCCTTATCTGACGGAAACCAATCACGGTGTTCTCGACTATATGTTAGTCACCAACTCTGAGTTCTGGTACGACATTCCTTTTGAAATCCGCTCTCAGCTGGAAGGAATCATTGCTGAAGTTACCTACCAGGTGAATCAGACTGCGGCAGGTGAAACTCTCCGTCACCGTGAAAATATTGCCAACTCGGGTAAAACAGAAATCATCAGTTTAAGCGATGAACAACGCGCGGCCTGGCGTCAGAGTATGCAGCCGGTATGGCAGGAATTCAGCGATCAGATCGGCAAGCGTCTGATCCGTTCAGCTCAGGCTGCGAACTGATTTTTAACCGTAAAAAAGCCAGGACTATCCCCACTGCTGTCCCACAGTTTGGGTTTCATATCACGAGCCTCATCTGAGGCTCGTTTTCTTTTCTCTGTCGTGGAGGTGGATTCAGCACTTCCTGCAGTGTCTTTCGTTCGAACAGATTTACTCTCAGCACCCGCAACATTCGTAAAACTGTCCAACCCGATCTGGCTGCATAACGAGCATAAGCCACCAGTAGATAGGTGATCATAGCAATCCAGAGTTGAGTCATCACTGCGTTACGTGATGTCCCCGAAAACGCATGGATATGCAGGCTCTGCTTAATGGCTTTGAAGAATAATTCAACCTGCCAGCGATCCTTATAAATACCTGCGATGGTCTTTGC
>PAJK01000021.1 GCA_002706025.1 Oceanospirillaceae bacterium | reverse complement strand
CCCGCCAGCACCACATTACGCAGTACATCGAGCAACAGGGTCAGCATCGCCCGCTGTTCAAAACCCTGACGGGTCAGACGCAGATCAATCCAGATCTGTAATTGCCCGATCTGCTTTTCTTCCGGGCTGTAGATCGCCGGCTCCTTAAGCGTCACGCTCTGCATCTGATAATACTGGGCGTCAGTACTCTGATTCAGCTTGGCTTCACCCAATCCGGCACGGGCTTCAAAATTGGTTTCCTGCTCATGAATTCTCGCGGCAACCACCGCCGGGTTGAGCAACAGGCTCTCGAGAATGGCCTGCATGGCGCGCTTGTCATAGTTGTAGAGAGACAGGGCCGCCGGTGAACTCTGACGTTCAAGCAGTTCGGCGGTGTTATTGAGATAGCGCTGACTTTCGCCACGATAGTCGACGCCAATCTGCACAGCACTGAACAGTACGCCAAACAGGATACTGAAGATCAGTACATAAATTGTCAGCTTACTTTCGATGGATGATAGCCGGGTAGCCACAACAACTCCTCAGTGCCTGTATCATTGCCTGCACAAGCGTGCATACAGCAGTATAGACGAGAAGTCGCTGTGACCATAAAGGAAAGCGTATCGTTCAGCGTTGTTTCAGCGGCAGGGAGCTGCGGTCGATGACTTTACGCATAACGAAGCTGGAATGTACGCCGGTCACACCCTCAATACGGGTCAGAGTGCCGAGCAGAAACTGCTGAAAGGCGTTCATATCGCGCACGATGATCTTGAGTACGTAGTCTGCGGCCTGACCTGTGATCAGGTAGCACTCCAGTACTTCGGCACAGGCCGCGACCTGGCGCTCAAAGTTCTCAAAACGCTCCGGCGTGTGGCGGTCCATGCTTATGGAAATCAACGCCAGCAGATCCAGCCCCAGCAGCCCGGCATTCAGATGCGCACGGTAGCCTTCGATCAGGCCGCTGTCTTCCAGCGCTTTGACCCGGCGGGAGCATGGCGATGGTGACAACCCTACTTTATCTGCCAGCTCCAGATTACTGAGACTGCCATTTTCCTGCAGCAACTCAAGAATATGGAGATCAATTCGATCAAGTTTGGGTAAATCGGTACTCACTGCGCCTCTCCGGGTGAATTCCCTGATAGACATATCAGGTCAATAATTATAATTGGCATAAATCGCCTCTTTCCGACACTTATTTGAAATTATGTGCCACAAAGCAGGGGAAATAATAGCAAGTTTGCAATCATTCCCGCTAATGGTACGCATATACTGTGCATATACTGTTAACCAGTTCAGCTTTCTATCCGAAAGTCGTTTCCTGACGTTGTTTGAGGAAACGGGAACACGCCAGAGACAGCACTTCACAAGAGCGCAGAGGCACACCGGAAACACAGATCCGGCTTAAACAGTAACAATATAATCCGACTTAACGCAGAAAACTGGCAGGAAACACCATGATTACGCCGAACAATGCACGTTTTGACCATCGCAAGTATCGCCCTTTCCCGGCGATCAAAAAAACTGACCGCCGCTGGCCGGATCAGTCTCTGACAGCAGCACCGCACTGGTGTTCTGTAGACCTGCGTGATGGCAACCAGGCACTGATCGAACCTATGTCCGTGGCGCAGAAGCAACGCATGTGGGGCCTGCTGGTGAAAATGGGCTTTAAGGAAATCGAAGTGGGCTTCCCGGCCGCATCACAGCCGGATTTCGACTTCGTACGCTGGTTGATTGAAGACAATCAGATTCCGGACGACGTAACCATTCAGGTGCTGGTTCAGGCCCGTGACGAGTTGATTGAACGCACCTATGAATCCCTGATCGGCGCGCGCCGGGCGATTGTGCACGTGTACAACTCCACCTCTCCGGTGCAGCGTGAAAAAGTCTTCGGGCTGGAGAAACAGGGCATCATTGATATTGCCGTAAAAGGTGCACGCAAAGTACAGAGCGAAGCCGGTAAGTATCCACAGACCGAATGGGTATTTCAGTATTCTCCGGAAAGCTTCTCCGGCACAGAAACGGATTTTGCCGTGGAAGTCTGTAACGCCGTGATTGATGTCTGGCAGCCAACGGTGGATAACAAAGCCATTATTAATCTGCCTGCAACCGTTGAAAGCGCCATGCCGAACGTGTTTGCCGATCAGGTGGAGTGGTTCTGTGACCATGTGAATCAGCGAGAGGCCGTGACCATCTCGATCCACACGCACAACGACCGTGGCTGTGGTGTTGCCGCGGCAGAAATGGCCTTATTGGCTGGCGCCGACCGTATTGAAGGCACCCTGCTCGGTAACGGTGAACGCANAGGCAATATGGACATCGTCACCATGGCGATGAACATGTACAGCCAGGGCATTGATCCGCAGCTGGATATTTCCATCGCTGACGACATCATCGCCACNGTGGAAGCCTGTACCANCATCAAGACACATCCGCGCCATCCNTGGGTNGGCGAGCTGGTNTATACCGCGTTNTCCGGCAGCCACCAGGATGCTATCCGNAAGTGTCTTGNCGNNACAGCAGGATGATGAAGCATGGGATGTTGCTTACCTGCCGATTGATCCNCAGGATCTCGGCCGCAACTANCAGTCGGTGATCCGGGTNAACAGCCAGTCCGGTAAAGGTGGCGCCAGCTATCTGTTGGAACAGGCCATGGGNATCACCCTGCCNCGCTGGATGCAGATTGANCTGGCNCAGCCAATTCAGNANGCCAGTGAGATGAGCGCNGGCGAGCTGGATACCGCTGACATTGTTAAAGTATTCCGCAACGAGTTTATGCCNACCACAGGGCACTACTCANTGGCCGGTTACCANGTCGATAAGCAGGGCGGTGAATATCACATTCAGGCGTCCATTAACGACGGTGAACAAATGTTACTGATCCATGGCCATGGTACCGGAGCCATCAGCGCTTTTGCNNATGCCATGCACAAGGCAACCGGTACGGATATTCAGGTCGTGCAGTTTGATGAGCAGGCCCTGGGTGAAGGCTCAGACGCCAGNGCCATGGCCTTTATTCAGGCCAATATCCGCGGCCAGCGCTTTACTGCAGCGGCNCAGGATACCGACACTCTGTCAGCTGGATTAAGTGCCATTCTCATCACCGTTAACAAGGCCATGATTGACAGNTATGCGGTTGCATGAAGAAACAAAATAACCCGGGCGCAGGTTTCTGNGCTCTGGTAANCTGAATATCTGTTCAGTAAGACACGGTCTCCTGCGGGAGACCGTTTTTGTCTTTCAGGCTGTCTTACTGAACAGACCGTNCAGACGTTTTTTCACNGGCGTTGATGCCGGATTGTCTGTACAGGCTAAACTCTACAGGCTCAGCAAAAATTCAGCTGAAAGTTCAGGTTTATCGTGCAGGGGGAATGCTATGAACATGCTGTCGGTACGTATTAATGAGCANCAGGTACGTCTGGTGTTACGGAATAATCAGATCGCCCGNGCCATCGCCGATATTGTGCCTTTTAAAGCCCGGGTCAGACGCTGGGGCGACACCCTGATGTTTGACTGCCCTCTGCCGGTGATTCCGCAAACCAATATTGGTGAAACCGAACTGTCNCCCGGTGACGTCGCCTTCTGGAGNGATGGCAGCAGCATTATTATGGGCTTTGGGCCAACGCCATTATCCAGTGGCCGGGAGATACGTCTGGCNCATCCCAGCACCGTCTGGGCAGATGCTCTGGATGANCTGGCAGCCTTTGCCGATATCCGCACCGGCTGTGAAGTGGAAGTCGATCTCGAAACAGACCTGAAACACTCGCCGGTTAAAACCGCCAGCGGCCAATAGCCGCTGGTTTNANTTNTNNNCGCNTCAGCACTGCCAGGTGGTTTCTTNGCCATTTTCCTGAATANANGTNACCCGNGCGGTTTTAAAATTCAGGTCAACGAACAGTTCTGCGTACGATTCTCCGTGACGCCAGCCCAGACAGACACAGTCATCACCGGACGATTTCAGTTCAAAATGCCCTTCAAACGCNGGGTAATTATTACGAAAGCNCATTAATTCCAGCTGACGCTGCACTACGTCTTTTTTCATCGCGTCTGCAACTTCATCCAGACTGTAAAAGTGCCGGTTAATATCCCGCGCCTCGCCGGTTAAATCACTCAGGTCGTAATCGTTTTCACCGCCGAGCAGNCCGACGTAATACACCTGGGGAATTCCCGGCGCAAAAAACTGAATGGCCCGGGCGCAGATGTAGGCATCATCGTTCTGCATCATGGCATCGTAAAAGGTACAGGTGAGCTGATAAATCGCACCCACACTGTGCGGGTTTAATGCAGAGCGACGCAGAATCGGATCGGCACTGCGGTCATTCAGATTTCCCACCAGCCCGGCAATTTCTGTCTCCGGCAANACACCTTCCACATCCGGAATACAGATACCATCGTGGGTATCCAGCACNGTAATCATGTTGCGCGGACACATGCGCAGCCAGTCTTTTAAATAGCGGGAATTATTCGACAGCATGCAGTGCAGCATTAATGGNGGCAGCGCAAAGCCATAGCAATACATATGACGGCGACTGATGGCGTACTGAAAACTGGTGTGATCGTGTACTTCCGGCAGCACTTCTGCACCCTGCGACTGTGCCAGTTCATTAAACCAGTCGAGATGACGATAGACATCCGGTTCCACCAGAAAACAGCTGGTACCGATCTCTTTGGTGAGATAACCAAAAGCATCAAGGCGGAATAACTTCACGCCAATGCCGGTTAAAAACGTCATGTATTTAGCCATTAATTCGCGCGCGGCATNCTTGGTGATGTAATTCAGATCCACCTGATGCTCGGTAAAGGTACACCATACCCGGCTGGTCGTACCGTCGGCGAATGTCACTTCACGGAAGGGTTCTTTCTCTTTACGGATATGAATCTTCGCCAGATCNTCGTGACTGATNGGCTCCATTTCATCCACATGCACAAATAAATCAGCGTATTGCGAAGAAAANCCNTTCTGCAGAAAATCTTTAAATTCTTCAGAGTCATCAGAAATATGATTGATCACCAGATCAACACANAAATCGTAATCCGCCGCNAGGGCTGATACATCATCCCACTGACCAAAGGCCGGATCGACTTCAAGGTGCGTCAGTGGTGAAAAACCGCTGTCAGCATTGGATGGATAAAAAGGCAGCAGATGGACTCCGCTGATGGCATCAGGAAAGTGCTCTTTCAGCACCTCATGAAGATCGTGAATGTTATCGCCCATNCGNTTGGGATAACAGATCAGGTGAACACCTCTGGATAATGACATGCCAGTCTCCGCGGGTNNTNGNNNGANTNNNTTTTTACCTTAACGTCTGTGTTGAGAAGTGCAAACCCGGGNCAGAGTTCCGGCTGNTTTTGCNCTAATTAAAGCTTAATGGCAGCAATGACCATGCNTCNGCGNGANNGCCAGAAACAAAAAAGCCGCACAATGAAGGCGGCTTTTTAACAGCATTGTCTGGCGCGTTATTAACGNGANTGGTCAATAAAGTCGTCAACCATGCCCTGCTCTTCGTGCAGATCATTAACCGGATCCGCATGCGGCAGAATCAGGTTCAGCAGAATCGCTACCGGCGCNCACAGACTCACCCCTTTGAGATCCCAGCCGCCGCCGCCGATGGCCATACCNCCGATACCGAACACCAGCGTCGTGGCAACAATCACCAGNTTNCGCTGNGCGCTCAGATCCACTTTNCCCTTCACGATGATGTTCATACCAACNCAGGCAATGGAACCGAACAGCAACACCATNATNCCGCCCATGACCGGCGCCGGAATGGTCTGCAGAATGCCACCGATTTTAGCGATAAAGGCCAGTGCNATAGCAAATACTGCNGCCCAGGTCATNACCACCGGATTGAAAGCACGGGTCAGCATGACGGCACCAGTAACTTCTGAATAGGTGGTATTTGGCGGACCACCAAACAGAGAAGCCGCAGACGTTGCCAGACCGTCACCCAGCAGCGTGCGGTGCAGACCCGGCTTCTGTACGTAGTTTTTACCGGTCACACTGCCGATGGCCAGTACNTCNCCAACGTGTTCAATNGCCGGNGCAATNGCCACCGGAATCATAAACAGGATGGCNGCCAGGCTGAATTCCGGCATCACAAANGCCGGNAAGGTGATCCAGTCACTGTCAGTNACTTTGCTGTAATCCACCATNCCCATGGCCGCTGCGACGGCATAACCAACCGCAACACCGGACAGAATCGGAACCAGACGGAAGATACCTTTACCCAGTGTCGCCACCAGCAGCGTGGTAATCAGTGCTGGCATAGAAACCATCAGCGCATCAGCATAAGGAAAGAGNTCAACAGAGCCATCACCGGCTTTNCCCATCGCCATATTCACCGCCACNGGCGCCAGACCCAGNCCAATCACCATAATGATAGGACCGGTTACCACTGGCGGCAGTAAACGGTGCAGGAAGCCCGGACCACGCAGCGCNACNGCAGCNGACAGCGCCACATACACCAGACCAGCACAGAACAGCGCGCCCATGGTGGCCGGAGTGCCCCAGGTCTGGGTGCTGTAAATAATCGGTGCGATAAAAGCAAAAGACGATGCCAGAAAAACCGGCATAGAACGTTTGGTGGTTAACTGAAAAATCAGTGTGCCCAGACCCGCAGTAAACAGAGCAACGCTGGGGTCGAGACCAGTCAGCAGAGGCACCAGAACCAGTGACCCGAAAGCCACAAATAACATCTGACCGCCGGACAGAATTGTCCGCCAGCCCATAGACGAATCAGAATTCGTTTGCATTCAAAAATTTTCCCGCAAGACTATTACCAAGGGTTTTACCCAGTACNAAGGGTTTTACNNAGTACNAAGGGTTTTACNNANTACNAANGGTTTTACTTAGTACCAAAGATTTTATCGCCGGCGTCGCCCAGACCCGGGATGATGTAACCCTGTTCATTCAGNTGGCTATCAACAGACGCCGTGTAAATATCAACGTCCGGATGCGCATCCTGAACTTTTTTGATGCCTTCCGGTGCCGCNACCAGAACCAGCGCNCGAATGCTGGTACAGCCGTGTTTCTTCAGCAGATCAATGGTCGCCACCATAGAACCGCCAGTGGCCAGCATAGGGTCAACAATCAGCGCCATACGCTGATCAATATCACCAGCCAGTTTGTCGAAGTAGCTGACAGGCTCCAGGGATTCTTCATCACGGTACAGGCCAACCACACTGATTTTTGCGCTTGGAATGAGTTCCAGCACACCATCCAGCATGCCCAGACCGGCGCGNAGAATCGGCACAACAGTGATTTTCTTACCGCGGATACGCTGACAGGTTACCGGGCCACACCAGCCATCCTGCGTGTAATCTTCCAGNTCCAGATCTTTGGTTGCTTCNTAAGTCAGCAGGTTGCCAACCTCGCCCGCCAGTTGGCGGAAGCCGCGGGTNCTCATCCCTTTGTTACGCATTAAACCGATTTTATGGCGGACCAGGGGATGAATTATTTCGTGAACGCTCATATTAGCCTCTGTTTCTAAGGTACAATAGTGCACATAATTTTCTCACAGAGCGGCCCCTGCTGGCAGCAGAATTTTAACCAGCTGGTCAATTTTTACTGCACTTTCAGACAATCTGANCGACAATGCCCGCCGCTCAATACTCACCNACACAGGATCATCAACGGAGACTCCNATGCCCCGCGCCTGCGCCCGACACATTCTGGTAAAAACCCGTGAACAGGCTGAAGACCTGAAAAAGCAGCTGGATGGCGGCGCAGACTTCAGCAAGCTGGCGCAGAAATATTCCCAGTGTCCNAGCAAAAAGAACGGNGGCAGCCTNGGCGAGTTCAACAAAGGCGATATGGTGAAAGCCTTTGANGANGTGGTATTCAAAGGCCCGTTACTCAAAGTTCAGGGGCCGGTAAAAACCCGCTTTGGCTGGCACCTTATTGAAACCATTTACCGCAACTGACAGAATGTGTTTTATCAATAACTGATCNCCGCATTCAGTTAAACATCGCTTAGCCGGTGAGTAAGACAAGCCTCTGAGTAAGACATAGCNCTGACTAAATGCGGCTTAACAGACACTGACAACATAAGGTCATGGAATGACACGTATCCCGCTGAAGGAACAGCGTGCGCTTAAACGCAAGCACGCCATCAACAACATATTCCCCTCCGCCATTATCTTTCTGATTGGTCTGATCCCCGGCTTTCTGGCCATTATCTGTTCAGGTGCAGCAGTTACTGCTGCCGGACAAAAAGAATTCGACACCATGCTGCTGACAGTGGCCGGCGCGGGCGCTCTTGGCTATGCCGCCTTTTTCTTCTTTCGCTTAGGTATAGAAGGATTTATCAACAGCACGGAGTATTACTACGAATCGGAACTAAGCCGCAAATACGGTCGCTATATCGAGGCAGAAGTCACCGAAGTCAGTATTGANCAACGGGAAGAGTTCAGCGGCCCGAAGAACAACAGAAAAGTCTGTGAGATATTCACCGACCTGTATATTTCTACCGACTATGACGGTAAAACCCGCACCGTTATGCATGAGTTCAAAGATGATGATGGCCGGCTGGCCGAACGTCTGAAGCCTGGTATGACGGTCTCCATGCGGGTGGTACCCGGTATGCCGGAAACCCTGCGCATCGCACCGCGCAGATTGGTCCGGCAGCTGGAAGCGCTGCAGTGATCAGACACTGATAGCGGCTGCGGGCTGTGCTATTATGCGGCTTTACATCCCCTCCTGCTTTCAATCGAGAATCCCATGACCGAACCCGGACACTATTACACCCTGACCGTGACTGATGAACTGCCTCAGGGACTGTATCTGGAAGACGAAGAAGGCACCCGCATTCTCCTGCCACGCAAACAGATTCCGGCCGATACCGCTATTGGCGATCAGATTCCGGTGTTTGTGTATCTGGATTCCGAAGATCGTCTGATCGCCACGACNCAGCGCCCACGCGGTCAGGTGGGCGAAGTGGTATGGCTGGAAGCCGTGGATGTTAACAANACCGGGGCATTCCTCGACTGGGGTCTGGCGAAAGATCTGTTCGTNCCTTTTGCCGAGCAGAAGCAACGCATGGAAGCCGGCAAGCANTACGCNGTTTACATCACCCTGGATAACACCGGCCGTCTGATCGGCAGCACACGCTTAAACCGCTTTATTAAAGATGAAGTGAAAAGCGCCTGGGGCGGNGTGGAAGANGCCTACGACACAGGNAACGCGGTAAAAATGCTGATCGCCCAGCGCACTGACCTGGGCTACAAAGCCGTCGTCGATAACAAATACTGGGGCGTTCTTTATAACGACGACATCCGCAAACCNATCCGTGTNGGTCAGCGCATGCNGGGCTATGTTAAGCGCCTGCGTGAAGANATGCGTCTCGACCTGATGCTGGAACCAGCAGGNCACGGCAAAGCNGACCCACTGGCGAAGCGTATTCTGAAAAAACTGGAAGAAGGTAACGGNGTACTGGGCCTCAGTGACCGNTCNCCNTCGGATTTAATCGAACTGCATTTCGGCGTCAGCAAACGTACGTTCAAAATGGCCATCGGCAAGCTGTTTAAAGAACGCAAAATCATGATTGAAGACGATCAGATTCGTCTCGCCAGTGCCGAAGACAGCAAATCGACCCGTGCATCGCGCACAGCGGCAGAGCCGGAAAAGAAAACCCAGACCAATAAGAAATCCTCAGCTAAAAACGCCAGGCATCAGGATGNCGCTGCCAGCGGCGAAAAGACGGCAAAAAACAGTAGNGCGAAAAAGGTCTACCGTAATCCGAAGGCCAAAACCGGCAAGACCTTAGGCCTGAAGAAGTAACGACTACCCGGGCAGTAACTATTGCCCGGGTAATAACCAGCGCCCGGAAGTAACCACGTCTAGAAAGACGATCCCGGCTGAGTCAGAAACTCCGTTTCCTCAGCCGTGGATTCCCGCCCGAGAATTTTATTGCGATGTGGATAGCGGCCAAAACGCTGCAGAATAGCCAGATGCTTATGCTCTGACGCCAGATTCGCCTCCAGNCCAGGCTGAGCAAACAACGTAAGCGCCTGTTTATGAGCGTCCAAAGATTCACTGTGCATAAACGGCATATACATAAACGCCCGTTGCTGAACCGGCAGCGGCTGATCAGCGCCCTTCTCCACCGCTTCACGAGCCAATAGCAGCGCCATCTCATCGCAGGCAAAGGCCTGCGGCTTCTCTCGGAAGATATTGCGCGAAAACTGATCAAGCACGATGATTTCTGCCAGACGCCCTGATGGCGTTGTGCGCCAATGTTTCAGCGCGCCGTTATGTGCCTGCTGATGCACATGACCAAAACGCGTGGCAATCTGCTGATCCAGTTGCGTATCTTTAACCCACCATTGTTTGGGCTTCAGTTCCGAGAACCAAAAATCCAGCACGTCCTGCGCGGAATCGCTCANCATATTTTCCTTTTATGTTCCCATGGAGACTGATCAGGCGCTGCCGACCGCTGGCAGCCAGCGCATAACAGAATCAGGCAAACAGCCTAAAAGCCAGCGCCGCGCTTTATGCCAGAACGCCGACAGTAATAACAGCGACGCCCCAATGATCAGACCCGTCAACGCCAGACCGTATTCAATATTGCCGTATTCCTGCATCACATTGGCGATGGAATAGATCACATAACCCAGCGCCGACACCATCAGTGCCCGACGGTCGATGGCAATCGATATCAGAGTAATCAGTGCGTACATCGCGACCACCAGCACCACAGNCGCCACTGACGCTTCCGCATTGACCAGCCCACTCCAGTAAAACACCGGATGAATCATTAACGGCGCGGCCAGTAAGTGCAGCCAGAACGCCACATCCGACTGATGACCAATACGCTGCTGATCACGGGAATCCCAGACCATGGCCAGCAGAAATACGCCGATACCGGCGCAGAANACGTACACCAGCAGACCNTTCGCAGATAAATCCAGCACGCCACCGATNACAATCATCAGNGCCAGAATAACCGCTACNGTNCCGGCGGCGATGGTCACAGGCACACGAAAACGCAACCAGTGCAGACAGGCTCCGGNAAACACAACCACAGCCGCCAGCAACATCTGCCAGCTGTTATCNCTGTCNACNATGCTGAGCATCATCGCGCTCAGGCCACCGATAAAGGTAAACAGCAGATAAATAGCCGGTAACGCCATGCGCCGGCGTAACACAAAAAACTCCGCCACAGCCCAGGATGCGACGGCCACCGCCAGATAGCGCACCGCATCTCCGGCACCGCCCAAAAGCCATGACACAGACAACAGCAATACCGTGCAGGCAATCACCACGAAGACATCATTAAAGCTGGTGATCAGGCGGAAGTTTTCTTCATCCACGGCGACCGAGTCGCGCCGCTCATTCATCAGNCGCCGGAAGTCAGCAACCGCCTCAGCNCTGAACACGCCCTGTTCTGTGGCGTAAGTCAGATCGTCATCCGTATACATAGGTGTCCTGTTTCTGTTAACCCGTTGTTATTAAAAGTGATCGTATAAGCCTGTCGGAATTCTGGCCATCCTCTGAGCTTTCCTCTCAGACACCCTTTGACCTGTGCATTAAAGGTCAGGTTCAGCTCTGTGGTTATTTTCCTGACCAGTATGTCATGAGTATCGTCTTCAGCAGCTGAAACAAGTATTATCGCCTTCTTTTTAATATCTGACCGGCGCCCCGGTGCCACTCAGGAGCTCTCTGTTATGCCAAAAGCCAGTGAAATCAAAAAGAACGCTGCGATCGAATACAACGGCAGCGTGTACTTCGTAAAAGATATTGAACGTTCCGTACCACAGGGCCGTGCTGGCGGCAGCCTGTACCGNATGCGTATGTACGACGTAGTAANCGGCCACAAAGTCGANGAGACCTTCAAGGACTCTGAAATGCTGACCCTGGCNGATCTGGTGAAGCGTCCATCCATGTTCTCTTACGCCGATGGCGACGAGTACATTTTCATGGACAACGAAGACTACACCCCATACCACCTGAACAAAGACTCTATCGCTGAAGAAGTGCTGTTTATCAACGAACAGACTGAAGGCGTACAGGTGATTCTGATCGACGGTGCCCCGGTGGGTCTGGATCTGCCCTTAGTAGTAGAGCTGGAAATCACTGACACCGAACCTTCCGTAAAAGGTAACTCAGCCACTGCCCGTACCAAGCCTGCCACCATGAGCACAGGTCTGGTTGTACAGGTGCCTGAGCATATCTCTACCGGTGATGTTGTGCGTATCAACATCGAGGAACGTCGTTTNCTCGGCCGCGCCGGTAAATAAGCGCGAAGTAAGCACTTAGTGCACGATCAAAAAAAGCGCCTGTGGGCGCTTTTTTTATAGCTGCGTGAGGCATGCACTTCAGTACATCAGCGCCGTCACCGCCGTGGCAAAGCCACACACAGCCCCCACGCTGTTGGACCAGAACAGCGGCCAGTCGCGGTCGCGCTTCAGATACGAATACGCCATCCAGGCGAAGCAGTTGACCGTGGTCGCCAGCGGCAGAATCACCGAACCCGGCTGGCCATTCAGATTCAGGCGGATCTGGTCGATGTAGGATGAGAACATCAGAATGCCCATTACAGAGGCAAACCAGCCGAGGCGGTTGATCAGTTTTTCATAGTGCTCTTGCGTGGCAGCAGCTGTTGTCATGGAACTCTCCGTTACTGGGCTGGTTTAAAAGGCATGCGCTTAAGGCTCGTTGCCCTGAGCGATGCGGGTCAGCCACTGATTTAAATACAGACGGCAGGGGCTATGTATTCAAAAAACCAACGGATTTGTTCAGGAAATATGATGGTAAAACTGACGGACCTGCCAGACTGCCCGGGTGTTCGTTTTTTCGCCGCAAAATCCGTATAATCGCCGCCATTCAACTATCCACAAACACCAGTTTCAGGACTCCTCTGTGATCTCCACCGCTAATATCACCATGCAGTTCGGTGCCAAGCCGCTGTTCGAAAACATCTCCGTCAAATTCGGGGAAGGTAACCGCTACGGCCTGATCGGCGCCAACGGCTGTGGTAAGTCCACATTCATGAAGATCCTCGACGGTACGCTGGAGCCTACCGCAGGTAACGTCAGCGTCACCCCGAATGAACGTCTGGGTAAGCTGAACCAGGATCAGTTCGCCTTTGAAGAATTCACCGTGCTCGACACTGTGATGATGGGCAACAAAGAGATGTGGGCTGTTAAAGAAGAGCGTGATGCGATTTACGCCAACCTGGAAGCCACCGAAGACGACTATATGCGCGCCGCCGAGCTGGAAGGTGAGTTCGCTGAAATGGGCGGCTATACCGCTGAATCCCGTGCCGGTGAACTGCTGCTCGGTGCCGGTATTGATTCAGAACTGCACAACGGCCCGATGAGCGAAGTGGCTCCGGGCTGGAAACTGCGGGTGCTGCTGGCACAGGCACTGTTCTCTAACCCGGACATCCTGCTGCTCGACGAACCAACCAACAACCTGGATATCAACACCATCCGTTGGCTGGAAGGCATTCTGAACAACATGAAGTGTACGATGATCATCATCTCCCACGACCGTCACTTCCTGAACGCTGTATGTACGCACATGGCCGACATCGACTATGGCGACATCAAAATCTATCCGGGCAACTATGACGACTTTATGATCGCCTCGACCGCTGCCCGTGAACGTCTGCAGTCCGAAAACGCCAAGAAGAAAGCCCAGATTGCTGAACTGCAGCAGTTCGTTTCGCGCTTCTCGGCCAACGCCTCCAAATCCAAGCAGGCCACCAGCCGTGCCAAGCAGATTGATAAAATCAAACTGGATGACATCAAGCCGTCCAGCCGTCAGAACCCGTTTATCCGCTTTAATCAGGAAAAGAAACTGCACCGTCTGGCGCTGGAAGTCGAAGGCCTGAGCCACGCTTATGAAGGCGAAGAAGCGTTGTTCAAAAACACCAACCTGCTGGTTGAAGCCGGAGAAAAGATCGCGGTAATCGGTGCTAACGGCGTGGGTAAAACCACCTTCCTGAAGTGTCTGGTTAACGACATCACACCAAGCGGTGGCGAGATAAAATGGGCAGAGAATGCCAACATCGGTTACTACGCTCAGGACCACGAATACGAATTCGCCAAAGACCTGAATCTGTTCGAGTGGATGGAGCAGTGGAAAACCGAGAAACACGATGATCAGATCGTACGCGGTACTCTGGGTCGTCTGTTGTTCAATCAGGACGATATCAAGAAGAAAGTGAAAGTCTGCTCCGGTGGTGAAAAAGGCCGTCTGCTGTTCGGTAAATTAATGATGGCGGATCACAACGTACTGATTATGGACGAACCGACCAACCACATGGATATGGAATCCATTGAGTCGCTGAACATGGCACTGGAAATGTACGAAGGTACGCTGGTATTTGTGTCTCACGACCGTGAATTTGTATCCTCTCTGGCAACCCGTATTCTGGAAATCCGCGATAACCAGATCGTCGACTTCCACGGTACTTATGATGAGTACCTGCGCTCCCAGGGCGTTGAATAAATAATGCTTTTATAAGCAATAATTTATTCATAAGGCGTTGAGCAAAACCATTAAAAAAACCGGGACGATTGTTCCGGTTTTTTTATGGAAAACCCTGCCACGGACAACTGGTCATAAAGTCTGATAAATGGACATGATGAGCCATTTTACATCTGTTATTATCCGCTGCGAAAATTGCACTAGCTGCTAGTGATCGTGACATCTCCGGTAAAATTCACTACGCATTCCTTCCAGACTGGCACAGCTGTTTATAAATATCCCATAGCAGTGAAACCGGAGTCTGCGTGGTCAACCTGCGATCCCTGTCACACAGATCAATGCTCACCTGAAATATTGCCGGATACGACCTTTAACGCCACTGGTCGCGTGTTATATTCCGACATACCGCGTCCGTTTGCGGCAAAAACTGTGGAGAAACCATGCGTCGAATTACCCGCGAAGAATACCCGATCGATACCCTTCATCGTATCGTTAACGGCGTAACCTTCTTCAAAGATCTGATCCAGACAGATCCCACTCAGTTTGAATTACTGATGAGTGTGACTCAGTTTGTGACTGCAGATGAAAATGAAATTGTTTTGCATCGCGGGGAAGATGCCAACGTACTCTATTTCCTGCTCAAAGGTCAGCTGGCGGTGATGTCAGACGACAATGATCAGGACATCATCAACACGGTGAACCCGGGCGAAATGTTCGGCGTGATGGCCATGGTGATGAAATCAAAACGCTCCGCTTCGATCAAAGTGGGCGGCCGCAGCGCTTTGCTGGCAGGCATTGATTATCAGCACTTTAACGATCTGCATGACTTTACCCTGTTCAGCCTGAGTACCAAGATCAGCTTCTTCAGGATGCTCAGCAACCACATCCGCTGGACACTGGAACAGAACAAAATGCAGGTTCCGGATCACCCGCTGGTTGCCCGCCTGCGCAAACTGCCACTGTACTCCGGTGAAAAAAACACCCCGCAAGAACTGGAATTCCTGTTCGAACAGGCACACATTCAGGCAGACCTGCTGTGTGAATGGAACGAATCCCTGAACAGGGGCGGCAGCTGGCAGCAGTTCTGACCAGACCTCTGCCCGACTGACTCCGCCGCGGAGTCAGTCTTCAGCTGCTTATCACCGCATTCCGCATCACCCCGTTAAACGTCAGTCGTCACAGCCGCGTGGCGCGACGCTGTCATCCAGATCCAGCGGTAACACCAGCGTACTGAACTCAGAGCCCGCCATCTCATTGCACAGCAATGCCAGACCCGATGTGCTCTGATATTCACTGGCATACTCTGCCTGCAGTACGGCCTTACCGGCGGCAACAAAGGGATCGAGCAGATCGCATTCATCGTATTGCGCACACTGCTCGTTCACTGCGAAATCGAAATAATCCACCAGCTGAGTCACCTGATCCAGATCGTTTTTAAGAGCAACGGCCAGACCACGCGTATGAGCTTCGTTGGCAATAAAGCGGTTATAACTCAGCTGATCAGCAGCGCTTAATCCCACGCCAGTCTTCATAGGAACCGCCAGAGAAATAACAGATGACTTTGTGCCCGCCAGCCTGCAGATCAGCAATGACTGAGGCAGAATTGTCGAACAGGTCGATGTCATAAATTTCTGCACTGTAGCCGGTATTCAGATCGCCACTGAGCTGCCAGTACCAGCTCACACCCGGCGCCGGCTGATACCAGTCACCTCCACTCACAGGATCTGGGGCTGAGGTGTCCGGATCGTTCTGATTTGCATTGTCATTGTCCGGTCCTGAGCCGCCGCCAGAGCCACCTCCGCAAGCTGTCAGACCGGTAGCCGAAGCCGCGATAAAAAGTGTCAGCAGGCTGCGCCGCCACAGAGAAAAATGCGTCATTGAAATTCCTTAGTTTGTATCGTCCGCGAAGTTGAGCATAACCAATCAGACGCCGGAATCACCTGCCAGCGGCAATAAAGGCAATAAAAGCCGCACCAACGCACAGAAAAACAGTCTTTTGCGCAGATCACTGCTATGACTGCGGGCCACACAGCCCGTGCATCTGGCGCCATTTTTTCAACAATCTGACAATTTGCCGCACTTTTACTACTTTCTGAGCAACTGACTCAACTTTACAATGGAGCACCGGCCTGTTGCGGGTATTACTCACAACGGGCGTTCTTTTACTGAGCCTGCCTGCGGATACTTTAATAACATGCCCGATTTTCTGCCCTACGTCCTGATCGCCCTGGCCCTGCTGGGTCTCCTCGGAGTCATACTCGAAGAAGTCATTCACATTAATAAGGCACAGGTGGTGCTGTTTCTCGGTGCGCTGTCCTGGGTGCTGTTGTTTATGTTCAGCCCGAATGAAGAAACACATGCACTGGTGCGTGAAGGGCTGGATGAGAATATTGCGGAGATCGCCAGTCTCTGGCTGTTCCTGCTGGCAGCCATGACGTTCGTTGCTTACCTGAACAAAAAAGGTCTGATCGAAAGCCTGATTTACCGCTTTCTGCCGCAGCAGGTATCGGAACGGAAACTGCTGATCATGACCGGCCTGTTTGCTTTTGTCTTTTCATCGCTGGCCGACAACATTACCGCCACACTGATTTCTGTGGCACTGATTCTGTCGCTCAATCTGCCAGCTAAAAAGACCCTGCGTTTCGCTACGGTTGCGGTGTTTTCAGTCAACTCAGGTGGCGTTTCCATGATTACCGGTGACGTTACCACGCTGATGATTTTCCTTGATGGCAAGGTGACCATCACCAATCTGCTGTTCCTTTCCGTTCCCGCCCTGTGCGCTGTATTGCTGCTGGCCTTTATGCTGTCCCTGCCGTTAAAAGATGTGGCCGTGATCAATCACAAAAAGAACGACCTTGCCCGTGTCGATCTGGTGATTGGTGCTGTCTTTATGCTGACCATTCTGTCCACCATCGGTGGTAACGTGCTGTTTGATATTCCGCCAGTGCTGTCTTTCTTAACCGGTATGTCGGTGATGTTTCTGGTGGCCCGCGCCTATGGCGAAGACACGGAAAATCATCCGATTCTGAATTACATCCGTCAGATTGAGTTTGATACTCTGCTGTTCTTCCTCGGTATTCTGCTGATCGTTGGCTCGCTAAAAGAAATTCACGCGCTGAAAAGCTTTGTCAGCCTGTACGAAATCATGCCGGCCTGGGCCGCCAACTACCTGATGGGGCTGCTGTCGTCTGTGATTGATAACGTGCCTTTGACCGCCGCTCTGCTGAAAGCTGACGTGACCATGAGTCTGCAGGAATGGATGGCGCTGACCTACGCTGTGGGTGTGGGTGGTTCACTGCTGATTATCGGCTCATCTGCCGGTATTGTGGCAATGAGCAAAATCAACGAGCTGACCTTCGGCAGTTATCTGAAATTTCTGCTGGCGCTGTTGATTGCCTACACCTTTGGCTACAGCTCTACCCTGCTGCTTGGTCAGATCATCAACTGAGCCTGCCAGGACTACTGCAGCTGCAGTCTCTTCTCTTCCTGCTCAGCGGTACTGTTGGTAACGCTGATGCAGGGGTTCNATATAATCCCTGTGCTCCACCAGCCACTGCTGCATCGGCTGCGGCAGCTTATCCAATGCAGGCCATGGCACCGGATACGCCTTCGGCTGATACGTCATAGCAAACAGACTGCAGGCGGTCAGATCGGCCCGGCTGAAACTTTCCCCCACCAGAAAATGGCTGGCGCTGTATTCGTGGCGTAACTCATCCAGCAAACCTTCCATGGTGGTACGCGCAACCTCCGCGGTCTGCTCATTGATGTTCATCCAGCGGCGCATGCCTTTATCTATGTCTTTAAATTTCAGCCGCAGCAACCAGCCTAACCAGAATGGCTGTGATGGAATAAGTAACGGGACAACCAGCTCAGGTCGGGTGAGCAGATAATGATAGGTCCATAAGCGCACAGCCGGACCGGCTTTTTCATCCAGCCGCCGCTCCCATTCCAGTGCCTGCTGTTTCAGTGCCGGATCGGCGGGAGTCAGAGATCGCTCAGGGAACTGCTCATCAAGCCAGCTAATGATGTCAGCAGATCCGGAAATAATCTGATCGCCATGGGTCAGAACCGGAACCGATGTCTGTCCGGACAGGGCTTTTATCGGACGGATATGCCGGCCAGGCAGGTAATTAACCACCTCGTAATCCAGCTTTTTATAGTCCAGTGCCCAGCGTATTTTTTCGCAGTAGTGGGAAATCGGAAACTGGTGCAGCTTCATACAGGCTCGCTCATACGTCAGGTTTATCTGACTTTAGCAGGCTTACCGCTGAGGCATAAGCCCCAACGGAACATATGTGCCGGAATCCTGTAGCAGAAAAACCAGCCCGCCCCTGTGAACGGGTTAAAGCCCGTCTGCAGGATCAGCGGGTTTTCACCTGAATACCGACCTCTGCTCCCTGAATAGTGTCGAACACAGGGCGTTGCCGGGCCTCTTCAGATTCATCCAGATACACTTTACCGGACCAGTTCAGTACCCGCTCATCCGCAGGCCGGCCAAATAACGGCGGCAGCGAATGGTAATCCTGCAATGCTGCAGAGTCGTCATCACCAGCGTCGTCCCAGTCATAATCCGGCAAAGAAAGGTTCAGCTGAATTGGCTCTTTTGCCTTAGTAGTCTCTGGTATTTCGTCGGCAACCACCATGGCCCCGTCCGCTGAGGCAGTCACCGCCTGACTATCATCAGCAACGCCTGCCGTGGCTGGTTGTTCTTTGCTTAGCGGAGCCTGCTGCCCATGAGTGACGGATTCTGTCGATTGATTACAGGCCGAAAGAGAAATCAGCAAAGCCGCCAGGGTAACGATTTTCGCGGGGCTTTTTACCTGATGTCCAATCCGGCTTAACGGTCTGACCAAGGTCATAATAAACGTTTCTTTCCTTTTAGCTGTGTACGTATTAGCTGTGTACGTATCAGCTGTGTACGTAAGCGGCGTTCAGCGGATGAATGAAAATGATAAAAGTCGCTGCGCCAATAACTCTCAGACAAGAGGAAGCCAGTGAAATTCCGGTCAATCCGGTAACAGATTGTGACCTCCCCAGCGCACGCTCCAACTCTGACCGGCCGTGTCTTTACTGTTCGCCGGATTATCCGCCAGCGGCTCAGCGCTGCCCGGGCTGTATTGCGCGGCACAGATCAATCCGGGTAACGCCACCAGACGCATTGATTGCTCCAGTGGGTCGTCCCCCAGTACCAGTGCCGGCCAACTGTCACGCAACCAGACCGGAACACCAGCCTCCTGAAAAACCGCCTTCAGTGTTTTGGCCGGGCGGCCCGCGGCCTGAATTTTATGGCCGCGCAGCTGTGCAGCGGGCAAGACCCGATAATCTCCGGCCATGATGTGCCTGGCAGTGTGAGCTCCGTCATCCGCAGCCAATGTCACCTGCAATACGCTACCGTCCCATAACGGCAGCTGCTGCGTAACACCGGGCTGAGCAGGCGGAGAAAAGGCTAAAGGCTCAACGTTCAGCAGAGATTGCGCGCCTGCCAATTCTGCTGTTGAGTGCTGAAGCTTATCAGCCACCACAAATAACGCGGCACGGTATCGCCGCACGGTGAAAGCGCCCAGAGCCAGCTCTGGTTGTTTATCCTCAGCGGCGTGAATCACATCGCGGATCAGGGTATCGAGCCAGTTAGCCGAGGGCAGCATAAGATTCAGGCGGCCGAGCCAGTCGCGCAGAATATAAGGAATGAGATCGGCATCCTCAGCGCCAAGCGCCTCCAGATTACAGCTGAGAGGTAAGGTATGGGGCCAGCTGCAGGCAGTGATGCAGTTGTCTGTATGGGGACGGATCAGCTTAGTCAGCACCGCCTGATCCTGAGCCAGCTGATTCACAGAGCGCAGCAGGGCTTTCTGTTTGCCGGGGAAGCGGGCAAAAACCTGCGGCAGAAGTTCATGGCGCCACCAGTTACGTTCAAACCGCGTGTCGTCATTGGATTCATCGTGAATCCAGGTCAGCCCTTCAGAATCAGCCCAGGCCTCCAGCTCACGGCGCGGAATATCGAGCCATGGGCGCAGGATGCGGATGCCTGCGCTGTCGTTAGCCGGATCTGCGGGCTTCTCCTCAGCGGCTTTCTGATCAGTAGCTTTCTGGGGCAAAGCGGCACCGAGTAAACGCTCACTCTTAATCGCCGACAGTCCGCCAAGACCCGCTCCGCGGAATAGGCGCTGAAAAAAAGTCTCGATCTGATCATCGCCGTGATGAGCCAACAACAGAACCTCGCCTTCCCCCACAAGACTGCCGAACGCCTTATAACGTGCCGCTCTGGCATCAAACTCAGTACCATTGCCACTGTCAGTCAGCACAACTTTGCGGCTGATCAATGAAACCCCCAGCTGATCGCAGAGCTGCTGACAGAATGACAGCCAGTCATCGGCATTGGCGGACAGGCCGTGATGGACATGCAAAGCCTGAATGCGTCCGGCCGCAACTCCGGCTTTCAGCAAAGCATGCAGTAACGTCACGGAATCCAGACCACCACTCAGGCCAACCCAGATGCGGGAGTCTGCCGTCAGATCGCGTACTGCGGACGTCAGCCGATGGATTAACTCAGACACACATTGACTCCGTATTGGGTGACCCGGCGAAAAGGGGATTGTAAGAGGGGGCGCAGCAATACGCTACTTCACTGTCCGTGTGCCGCCAGATGCTGATATGAAAGTGGCTGGTATGGCTTAGGCTTCTGCAGCGTCTTTGCCTGGCAGCGCTGGCATAACCATCAGCCTACTAGCCCACCAGCCCATGCAGCGCACCGCAACGTGACAGAAACATAAGCTGATTGTAACCAATAAAAAGAACAGTAAGTCTCTGCAGAATATCCAACCAGATTAATCAGATAATTACTGATCACTATTATGGAACATAAGATATAAGAAAAGATTTTTTGATAGATTTTATCTTTCAAATACCCAGATTGGCGCCGTTTTCACGCACCACAATGATGCAAACCCAATAATTTACTCCCCTTAATTTTGCACGCCAGATCCGCATTACTCTGTCTTTCGTACTATAAAAGCCAGTGATTTTAATCCATATAAACAACAATCTATTTCAGCTGATTCAGATTATTCCAGAGCTGATAAGATTGCCTGCAAATTTTCAGAGAAAACATTATGTGGGACGAACGTTATAGTTCCAGTACCTATGTTTACGGTACGGAACCCAATCGTTTTCTGGCCGAAAATACTCAGCGCCTGCAAAAGGGAAAAATTCTCTGTCTGGCTGAAGGCGAAGGTCGTAACGCCGTGCATCTCGCGCGTTGCGGCTATGAAGTCACTGCAGTCGACCAATCCGAAGTTGGTCGTGCAAAAGCGCTGAAATTGGCTGAGAAACACAAAGTCAGCATTGATTACCGGATAGCGGATCTGGCGTCATTTGATATGGGCATCGATCAGTGGGATGGCATTGTATCCATCTACTGTCATTTGCCGCCTGCGCTGCGCTGCAGTGTACACCAACGGGTATGCCGTGCGCTGAAGACCGGTGGTGTTTTGCTGCTGGAAGCCTATACGCCCAATCAGCTGAAGCTGGGCACTGGTGGGCCGAAAGAAGAAAATATGATGATGTCAGTGCCTATTCTGGAAAAAGAGCTCAGCGCTCTGCACTTCCGTCATCTTCTGGAATTACAGCGTAACGTCACCGAAGGCACAGGCCACAATGGCATTGGTGCTGTGGTACAGGCCATCGCTGTTAAAGAATAACGCACAGGTGAGCCAAAAACAGCGGCTCACCTTTTGTTGTTAATTTGCTGCCTTAACCACTCCCTTAGCCCGACGTTCTGATTCTCTTGTCCTGAACCAGACCCGATGTTTTGAGCTCCCCACCCTGAAATAAGAACTTTCACCCGCTGTTACCAGCTGCTCTTAACCTTTCTTTTTTCTGTCTTCTTTCTGCCTGCTTTCCCTTTATTGTATTAATTTATTTCTTTTCCCGTACTTTTTACTTTTGCAAACCTTCCGCTTTTTTCATTGCACCCTGCAAAAATGTTCCAATAGCTCGCAACTGAAATAGATGTCATGCAACCCAAACCAAAGTAATTAATCCATTCACATAAAGCTTAAATAAACCTTAAATATTGCACGCACAGGCAGACCAATCTGTTACAACATATAAACACTACTTCATTTTCTTATATCTGCTTTATACAGGCGCTATACAACTTTACTTACCGGTAAATAACCTGAGGGATTTCACAATCACCAACCGGCCATATTCTGAGCGCAGGAAAGCAGAATCAGGACTGAAATAGTTATTAAGAAATTACTACCTGCCAGCAAGCACTCCTAAAGCATTGCCAGACATCGACAGTCTGCTCTGTGCGTATGCGAGGGAAAACGCAAAAGAAAACGTCGCATGATAAAACATGCGGGGTTTAAATAAATTGAGCCAACCGGTAAGCCCTGAATCTGCTTATGAGACGTCGTGGGCAGTCACTGTCCAGAACACGCTTACCTCAGAATCTGCTCAGCCCTTAAAAAAAGAAAACCCCGCATGCAAAGCATGCGGGGTTTAAATAAATTGAGCCAACCGGTAAGCCGGGTTCTGTCGTGGACAGTCATTCGTCTAGGCCTGCAATCGCTCACAGGCTCCAGCAACCTACCCGTTCCCAGCGCGGGCCGCGCCTGTAGGGAACCTATTTGGTCTTGCTTCGGGTGGAGTTTACCGTGCCACAAACTGTTGCCAGCTGCGCGGTGCGCTCTTACCGCACCCTTTCACCCTTACCTGATCCGCCCGAAAGCGGCCATCGGCGGTTTACTCTCTGCTGCACTGGTCGTAGGCTCACGCCCCCCAGGCGTTACCTGGCACCCTGCCCTATGAAGCCCGGACTTTCCTCCCCCTGCTTGCGCAGGCAGCGACTGTCTGGTCGACTCGGCGCGCATTCTAACGGAACTGCCGTCCGCTGTCTTGTTGAATGTCGGATGTTCTTTATAGGCGGATTATGTCTTACCTGCCGGTCACTGCTGTCAGCAAATCCCATTTTTGTGAACTGTTGCGGTGGGCAAATACAGCGTCAGGGATTACATTAAGCCCCTGCCGTGATGGCAGTAATGGATTAATTCTAAGGACAGATTATGAAAGCATTCAAAATCGCATTCAGCGCGGTCGGCATTTTTATGTTGTTTGCCTGTGTGTACAGCAGTATCAGCACCTATCAGTTTATTCAGCAGTCAGCGACCACCACCGGCGAAGTTCTGAAGATCGACAGTTACGTCGCCACCTCCGATGGCAGCTCACATTATATGTACCGCCCGATCGTCGGATTTATAGCCAATGGCCAGGGTTATTCGTTCGTCTCTTCCATGTCCTCCAGCTCCCCCGCCTATTCGGTTGGCGAGCGGGTCGAGGTTATTTATGACCCGGAAAATCCCGGCCGGAGTGGCCAGATCAAAGGCTTCTTTAGCCAGTGGATATTTTCAATTATCAGTGCATTGATGGGCATAGCCTTCTCGGCGGTCGGTTTAGGCATGACCTGGTATAGCATTGCCAACCGACGTAAAGCAGAACAGCTGATGCGGGAAGGTCAGCCGGTGCTGGCCAAAATCGAATCCATTGGCCATAACACCCGTTTCAGCTTTAATGGCCGCAATCCTTATCAGATTACTGCCCAGTGGCAGAATCCACAAACCTCGCAGATCCATATTTTTAAAAGCGACAATATCTGGTTTGATCCGAGCGCTTATATCGACGGTGATGATGTGCCGGTGTTAATCGATAAAAACAACCCGAAACGCTATCACGTGGATCTTTCTTTCCTGCCGAAAACAGCCTGATTTAACGCCAGACCAGCAGCTGCAAAGGTTGCTGGTCTGGCTCAATATAAATCTCTGAATAAGCACACAGGTCTGACGGCGCAATCCCTTGCTGCGGATGTTTTATCCGCTGGCTTTCCTATGCCCTTACGCCCTTAAGCCCTCAGGCCCTTACGCCTTACCCTGAATCTCCAGCGCCTTCTGGTACAGCGCTTTCTTATTCTCACCACTCAGTTCAGCCACAATGGCCGCGGCCTTTTTCGGTGGCAGTTCCACCAGCAGCAGACGGAACAGTTTATCCATATCCACTTCGCTGGCCGGTGCCGGGTCGGGGTTACCGGCAATCATCACCACAAATTCACCTTTCTGCTGATCATCGTCGGCACTGATCTGTTCGATAATCTGCGGCAAAGTGCCCGGGTAGAAGGTCTCGAAGGTTTTGGTCAGTTCACGGGCGACACAGGCCGGGCGTTCCGGTCCGAACACTTCGGCCATGATCTGCAGGGTTTCGATGATGCGGTGTTTGGCTTCGTAATACACCAGTGTGCGCGGCTCCTGCGCCTGGGCTTCGAGCTTTTCGCGCTTGCCGCCGGCTTTGTGTGGCAGGAACCCTTCAAAGGTGAAGCGGTCTGTAGGCAGGCCTGCAGCACTGAGAGCGGTGATAATAGCGCTGACACCGGGAACCGGGCTGACGTTCAGACCTTCGCTGCGCAGTGCCTGGACCAGCGGAAAGCCGGGATCTGAGATCAGCGGCGTGCCGGCATCCGATACCAGCGCCATGGTCTGACCCTGGCGCAGATGGTGGATCACCTGTTCTGTGCGCTCTCTCTCATTATGCTCATGAACTGACAGCAGCGGCTTACGGATACCCAGGTGCTGAAGTAATTTCTGGGTATGTCTGGTATCCTCGCAGGCAATCACATCAACACTGGCCAACACCTGTTTCGCTCGTTCGGTGAGGTCAGACAAATTACCAATGGGTGTCGCCACGATATACAGCGTGCCGGCCTGTAGTCTGGAAGCAGAAGTCATGCGGGGAAAATTACCTGAACCCTGGTTAAGAGGAAAACTGCGCGGAATCTGCCTGTTGCTGAGTGCCGCGGCCATCGGTCTGAGTGGCTGTTCCACCACCCCTCAACAGGGTATGGGCAGTGCCGGAGAACTGGCCGTATCGCAGGGCAATGCTGAAATATTTCAGCAGATCCGCAACGCGCTTGATGCCGGCGAGTTTGGCAATGCCGGCCTGCAATTGCAACTCCTGAGTGAACAGGATCTGCAGGGGGCCGATCTGGTGGAGTTCAATCTTCAGGCTGCGCGCCTGCATATTCTGCTGAAACAACCGGAAATGGCCGAGCCTTATTTCGACCGTTTAAGCGAGCTGTCCGGCTCTGCCACCGCGGCCCAAGAAATCCGCATCAGTCTGCTGCGTGCCAGCTGGTATGAAAGCAAAGGCGAATATCTGTCTGCCGCCCGTGAGCGCGACTTTCTCTCTGGTGGTCTCGACGGCGAACAGTACGACGATAACCATAATCTGATCTGGCAGGATCTGATGAACATGAACGAGCTGGAACTGCTGGAGTGGGCGGAAAAAATGCCCGACAGCCAGTTTGGTGGCTGGCTCGAACTGGCGTCGATTTCGCGCAATCCGCGTCTGACACTGGATGAACATCTGGCGGCAGTAAAAACCTGGCAGCAACAGAATCCATCTCACCCGGCAGCACAGAAGCTGCCAGGCGGCCTGGCATTACTGGAAGAGCTGGCTCAGACCCGTCCAAGTAATGTTGCCCTTCTGCTGCCGTTAACCGGCCCGCTGGCAAAAACCGGTGAAGCCATCCGCGATGGTTTTATGGCGGCTTATTATGAGTCGGTGAAAAAAGGCTTCGCCACGCCGGAGGTAAACATCTACGACAGCCAGTTTTATTCTGATCCACAGATTGCTTATGTGCAGGCGCAGTTAGACGGTGCNCAGTGGATGGTTGGCCCGGTGAACAAGCTGCAGGTNAATAATCTGCAGTCCCAGACCAGTCTGCCGATGCCGACGCTGGCGCTTAATTACGGCGACCGCTCAGATACCGAAGCAACGCCGGACAACCTCTATCAGTTTGGTCTGGCGGCAGAAGATGAAGCTGAACAGATTGCCGAACAGGCCTGGAACGATGGCCGACGCCGGGCACTGGTGATGGTGCCACGCGGTGGCTGGGGCGAGCGCATTTTTGAAGCTTTCCGCACCCGCTGGCTGGAGCTGGGCGGTGAAATCGGTGAAACCCGTTTTTATCCGAATGTCAGCGATTACAATCCGGAAATCAAAGCCCTGCTGAACGTCGATGACAGTCAGCAGCGCTACAAAACCATGCGCAGTCTGCTGCGTGAGAGTACCGAATTTGAACCGCGCCGCCGTGAAGACGCCGACTGGGTCTTTCTGGTTGCACTGCCACAGCAGGGTCGTATGATCAAACCGGCGCTGGCGTTTAACTTCGCCAACGATCTGCCGGTGTATGCGACATCGCATGTTTTTTCCGGTGTGGTTAACAGCCAGAAAGACCGTGATTTAAACGGTGTGCGTTTCTGTGACGTGCCATGGCTGCTGGAAAGCAGTGAACTGCACGACAGCGTAGAGAGCGCGGTACCGGATGGNATGGGCGGTTANGCCCGNCTGTATGCCATGGGGGTTGANTCCTTCCGTCTGNTGGCCCGTATCCGCCAGCTGGAAGTGTTCCCCTATGCACGNATGTTCGGCAGTACCGGTGCACTGACNCTGGATGATCAGCGCCGTATTCACCGTCGTACCGAATGCACTATGTTCCGCAGNGGTCAGCCTGCGCAACTGGCAGAAACCCACTGANANACANCACTNAATACAAGCANTANCTATCTAATTCGACTGGCAGGGACGCCATGAATATCAGCAAAAAAATNAAAGAGCTGTTCAACAGCTCTTCCGCCTCAGCAGCAAAAACTTCCAGCCGCCATTTTGGCCATGACATTGAGTTACAGGCCGAATCCTTTCTCGCCCGTCAGGGGCTGAAACCCGTGTGCCGCAATTATACTCTGCGCAGTGGCGAAATTGATCTCATCATGCGCGACGGTGACGTATTGGTTTTTATTGAAGTGCGTTACCGCAAAGACATCAGCCACGGCAGCGGTGCAGAGAGCATTACCCCAGCCAAACAACAGAAACTGATCANAACTGCAGAGCACTATCTGCAACAGGAATACGGCAGCCGGGTACCGGATTGCCGTTTTGACGTGATTTCAGCCAGCGGCGAACCTGTGATGTTCGACTGGCTGAAAAATGTGTTTGGCTGACAAATAATTTGACTGAAAAATGTATTTGGCTGAGGAGCGTGAGAGGCTGAGCAACCCCCAGCCTCACATGGTTATCCGCTCAGAATTTATAACCGGCGGAAAAACGCAGCGTACGCGGTTCCATCACATGATAATGCACATCTTCCACGGCTGAGGTTTCTGCCGCCAGCTGCGACTCATAGAAGTAGTCGATGTCATGATCGTCGCTGTCGAACAGGTTCAGCACATCAGCACTGAAGACCCAGTCCCGGGTTTCGTAGGCGGCTTTCATATTCACCACNGTGGTTGCCCCGGATGTCACNGAGCCATCCTCAGTNAGCGGCCGCTCACCGAAGTAACGCACGCGCACACTGCCGTACCAACCGCCAGCAAACTGTGCACTCACGCCNGCCTGAGCAACGTGCTCAATGGCACCGGGAATGTCGTTCCCTTCCGNCGCATGATCTTTAAACTCAGCATCGGTCCAGGCGTATTCCAGATCCAGNGTCAGACTGTCGGTCATGCGGTAATAACCGGTGAATTCAACCCCCTGACGACGGGAAGCACGGCTGGCTTCGGTGTTACCGGCATCGCCAACAAACAAGAGTTCACTGTCGAGATCCAGCTGCCACAACGCCAGCGAGGCATTCAGGCGCTGATTCCAGAAACCGCGCAAACCAATTTCATAGCCCATGGAATCCACCANCGGATCAACCCGCTCAACAGCACTGCCGTCACCCGGATCAACGCGAATGGTCGTGCCGCGGGCATCGTTAGAGTGCAGCCCCTGACCGGCAGAAACATAGGTTTCCCACTCNGAGGAAAGCGCATAAATCAGACTGCCTTTCAGCGCGATATTATCNTCACTGGCNTTGCCGCTGTTNGGCGTCAGATCGACACCGTTGCNGTTAACAGCGGTGCGGGTATCCACGTCAAAGTCGTAGTAGTCNTAACGCAGACCAATGACNCTGCGCAGNTTATCGCTCCAGTAGAGTGTGTTNTCAGCAAACACNCCTGTGCTCAGCTCACCCACNTCATCACTGCGTACCGTGCCCAGNCGCTGACGATTCTGAGTGTGATACAGNCCCACTTCGCTGATNTCGTCATANCGCAGATCGGCACCGATACGGTTACTCATGGCCAGACCTGCAAGTTCAGTGTGCCACACATAACTGGCCTGGCCGCCGTANATCCAGCGNTCATCCACCTGCTCAAACTGATCGCCGTTNACNGGATCATCGAGGTAATAAGTAAAGTTGGACCAGAGCTTCATGTCGTANCGGATGGCATAGGCNGACAGCTGCAGGCCGTCTTTGTGCCACGCGGTGCTCAGACTGTAACGGCTGCTTTTACCGCCGACACTGTCATCCAGCGAGCCCAGNTCATCGATCAGNCCGNTGTTCACNGCGCGCTCNGGAATCTGATCGGCGCTGTTCCAGCTGTTGTCGTAACCCATAAANGTCAGCGACCAGTCNCCACCGCCAAGCTTGCGNCTGTGCTTTAACAACAGNCTGGTTTTATCCAGATCTTCGTCGATATCNCGCCATGGGCCNTCGTAGGTATTGCGTTCCACCGCGTACAGCCAGTCNCCGCCGGCAGCCTGCACACTGTCCATNGCCAGNGCGCGATAATAATTNTCCTGCCCGGCNGTCAGTTGCAGNAGNCCATGGTCCAGCNGGCTGGCCGTGTTCAGGCTGGCACTGCCGGCGCCNGAAAAATCGCCCACATCNGCGTAGTAACTGCCCTTTTGATAGGCGATGGATTCAATNGCTTCGGGAATAATAAAGTTAAGATCGGTATAGCCCTGACCGTGGCCATGGGTACGCATATTGACCGGCATACCGTCGACAAANGTGGCGAAGTCTGTGCCGTGATCCAGATTAAAACCGCGCAGAAAATACTGGTTGGCCTTGCCGGTGCCGCTGTGTTGNGTGACCACCATGCCCGGCACCATTTCCAGTACTTCGCCNGTNCGCAGCAACGGACGCAACGCAATTTCCTGCTGTGAAACATAGCCCTGAGATGCTGAACTGGCTTCGCCAATCAATGCTCCGCGANCATTAACCACCTGAGAAGAAAGCTGCGCAGGNGTCTGCTGGTTTTCTGACTGGNNTTCNNACTGGGCTTCCGACTGAGTCTCTGCTGCNATCTGAGATGGGGCAGCCNGGGCTAAAGCCGGAACGGCCAATGCCGGGACTGCNCACATCACTCCGGCAAANATGGGTTTCATATCTTGCTCCGTTTCATTTAATGATAATATCCACAGGATATAAGCNGAGCCCAACACCGATAACCTGTCGGTTTTCCCACTTGCTGACAATAAACACCTGAACACNCAATGAAACCAACGACTGAACTCAAGCGCTGGCTCGGCATTGGCCGCAAACGTAACCGCACACCGGAACTGGGTCAGCGCGAACTGGCGCTGATGGAAATCCTGTGGAAGCATGGCAGCCTGTCTGCCCGTGCCGTGCAGCAGCAGCTGGCCGGTGACATNACGCTGAGCACAGTGCAAAGCACNCTGGAGCGCCTGCACCGCAAAGAATTACTGCAACGCCANAAACAGGGCCGTGCGTTTGTTTACACCGCAGCAACCAGCAAAAGCGGCATTATCAGCAGNTTATTGCACGATATTGCCGACGATCTCGGCGACGGTGATATGANTGTGATGGTTTCCGGNTTTATGGATTACCTCGGCAGTGCNGATGCNGGAATACAGCAGCAACTCACTGATACCATCGCTGGCGCCCGGCAAAGNAANNTTAACAGCGCNGGCGAACAACCACAGACCNGNCANCCCAAACCCTGNCNCCCCAAAACCTGNCGCCCCAAAACCTGCAACCAGCGGGATGACTGAACTCTGATGAGTGAATTCAGNGACATCATCATCAGCGGCGTTGTGGTTTTNCTGTTGTCTTCAGNATTGTCCTCTGTATTNTCTTCGCTGCTCAGCAGACTGTGTTTTTCCCGGCCGGTNAACACNCANTNGCAAACATCNCAGNCACNATTATCCGCAACAGCNNANACCNGGCTGCTGACCTTATGGGCGCTGCNACCCTGGCTGACCGTGCTGTGGGTNACGATTTTTCTGGTACACCCGGGACTGGCCGGNTTTCTTTTTCACGATCATTGTCATGGCGATGTCTGTGGCCCNCATATTCCGGANGTTGGCCACGCCTCGCTCAGCGCCGGTGTTATTGCCACACTGATTACCTTTGCGATTGCNGCTCTGCTGTTTGCCACTGTCCGCCGCCTGCAGAAAAATCATCAGCGCCTGCAGACCATCCGCCAGCTGAGCAAAGAAGACAGCCTTAATCAGGTACAGTTAATTGATTCACCGTTATTGCTGGCCTGGTGCGTGGGTCTGTGGCGTCCACAGGTATTTATCTCGCGGGGTCTGACAGAAACCCTGAACGATGAGGAACTNCAGCTGGTGCTGTTGCACGAATTCAGCCATGCCATGCACCGCGACAATCTGAATAAACTCCTGCTCAGAACGGCCACCGTGCTNTGGCTGCCNNCTGCCCGCCGCCGTTTACTGCAACGATTTGCCGCGGCCTGTGAGTTGCGCAGTGACCTCGCNGTGATTNAGCAGGGTTTCAGCCGTGCGGATATTCAGCGGGTGNTGGGCAAACTGCAGTCCNNCTGCCAGCCCGGTGANTCAGCNGACGCACAGAGCAATGACCGGCATCAGCGCAGCGACATGGCTGNGACTGTTAACATACGCCAAACAGCAACGGATACAGCCACTGATACAACAACCCACTCAGCAACCGGCATAACTGACGACACTGANNTGCAGACTGACTTTCCTGTTGCTGCATTTATCGCCAGCCTGTTGCTGCTGGCGAGCCAGATCGCATTTTTCAGTTATTTTGCNCATCCGGTTCTGGATATGCTGTTTCTGTGAGAATAAATGTTATTTGGCATTGTCTGACAGCTTGATTATGATGCGTCCTGCAATTGAAGGAGCCTTATTGTGCAAGACAGAATTATCGGCCATTTTGGCGCCAGTATTGAGACCAAAACCCTGGCCGCAGAACAACTGCCTCCGTATATCGAGCAGGCCGGGCAGGTTATGGTTAACGCTCTGCTGAGCGGCGGTAAAATCCTGAGTTGTGGTAACGGTGGTTCCGCCGGTGATGCCCAGCACTTTTCGTCAGAGCTGCTGAACCGCTTTGAGCGTGAGCGTCCGGGCCTGCCNGCCATGGCACTGACCACAGATGCTTCGACCGTGACTTCGATTGCCAACGATTACAGCTATAACGAGATTTTCTCCAAGCAGATTCTGGCGTTAGGCAATGCCGGTGATGTGTTACTGGCGATTTCCACCAGCGGTAATTCTGCCAACGTGATTCAGGCCATTCAGGCAGCTCACGAACGTGATATGACCGTGGTTGCTCTGTCCGGTAAAGACGGTGGCCATATGGGCTCCCTGCTGACCCGTGACGATGTCGAAATCCGCGTACCAAGCAATGTGACTGCGCGCATTCAGGAAGTTCACCTGCTGGCCATTCACTGTCTGTGCGATATGATCGACTGCTCGCTCTTCGGCGAAGAGTAGCCTCAGTAACGCTACTGCAGACAGATATAAAAAAACCGGCAACTGCCGGTTTTTTTATATCTGAAAGAATCCGGTCAATTAATGACCGCCATCGTCTTTCAGACGATTAATACCCAGCGCTTTCAGCGTGTATTTTTCATACACAGGCTCACTGGAGCCGGTTTTCATCTTACGCATAAAGTATTTTTCAAAGGCGATTTTAGCCAGATGCACCCACTTACCTTTCTTAAACCAGGTCACGTTGCGGGGTGGAATCTGCGGAATCGCTACGAACGCTGCACCGGTATTACCCATGTCGGCCAGACAGATAGCGCTCCAGGTACCACGGTGGTTGGCTTCGCCTTTGCCATCCAGATCCGCTGACAGGTTGTGGGCAATGGCAGTCATCATGGATTCGATCATATAACCGGTTTTTGGTGTGCCGAGCGGTACCGGTGTTTCTTCAATCGGTGGAATCGCTACACACACGCCGGCAGAGAAAATATTTTTAAAGGTTGGGTTACGCTGATATTCGTCGATGATGACGAAGCCTTTCGGATTCACCAGACCTTCGACCCCAGCCACCGGATCAACACCGGCAAACGGCGGCAGCATCATGGAATGCTTAAACGGCAGCTCGTGTTGTTTTTTCAGACTGCCGTCGTCGTTCACTTCATCCACATACATCATGCCATCTTCAATTCTGGTCACTTTAGCGTTGGTGATCCATTTGATATGACGGTTACGCAGTTCGGATTCCATCATGGATTTGGAATCACCCACACCGCCCAGACCCAGATGGCCGATATAAGGCTCACTGGTGACATAGGTCATCGGCACGCGGTCACGGACTTTTTTCTTGCACAGTTCACGGTCGAGAATAAAAGCGTATTCATAGGCCGGACCAAAACAGGAAGCGCCCGGTAGCGCACCAACAATCGCCGGGCCGGGTTCATCGATCAGGGCTTTAACGTTGTCATAGCAGGTTTCAGAGTGATCCAGCGTACACACCGACTGAGTAAAACCACCGTGCGGGCCAGCGCCTTCCACGGCGGCAAAGTTCAGCTTAGGTCCGGTACAGATAACCAGATAGTCGTAATCTTCGACGTCACCGTTGGCCAGGGTAATTTTATTGGCGTTGGCATCAATGCTCACTGCTGCCGAAGCAATAAATTCGATCCCCTTCTTTTCCAGGTATGGGCGGATCTGAAAACTGACTTCCGGACGCTCACGCCAGCCCACCGCAATCCAGGGGTTAGACGGAACAAACTGGAAGTCTTCTTTGTCGTTAATCACCGTCACCTGATGCTCTTTGCTCAGGATTTCGCGGATTTCATACGCGCCTGCCATGCCGCCGGTACCGGCGCCAAGAACGATTACTCTGGCCATAACTGCCCCTTATTGTTGTGCTCTGTTGTTTTAGGTGTAGCAGGTAAAAGAGCAAAGGAAATGCCAAATATAACTGAATAGGCATAAAGTTTTAGATGCAGATGCAACCTGCTGATTTCTGGCAGTTTTTGCGGCAGGACCACACAGGCCAATGGGAATTACAGGCATTCACAGCAAACAACCTGACACTGAGCTGTCAGAACTGTGACAGATATGTCAGTCGTTGCCCGCCTGTGTAGCAGAGCCTGACACAGAGCCACACGCAGGACATTGAGGGCGCTTTTTAATCGCCCAGCGGCGCCAGTCGGACGCCAGCGCATCAAAGGTCAGTAATGTCTGATTCAACGAGCGGCCACTGCCCGCCAGCCATTTCAGTGCCTCAAGGGCCTGCATACTGCCCATAACACCGACCAAAGGAGAGAGCACACCGCTCTCGGCGCAGCTGAGCTGATCGTCACTGAGCTGCGGATAGAGACAGGCGTAACAGGGGGAGTCGCTGTCTGCCGGATTAAACAGGGTAATCTGACCGGAAACACCAACAGCTGCGGCAGAAATCCACGGCACACCAGCCTGCAGGCAGACCCGGTTCAGGGCATAACGCACGGCGGCGTTGTCAGTACAGTCGATTACCAGGTTAATGTTTTCCGCAGACAGCTGCTCACGAAACCATTCATCGTCCGCCCTGACCTGCAGCGCGTTCACATGGACCTCCGGGTTGAGCGCCGCCACAGATTCCAGCGCCGACTGTACTTTGCTTTTGCCAACATCGGCGCTGCTGTGTAATGGCTGGCGCTGCAAATTGGAAAGCTCCACCAGGTCATCATCCACCAGCGTCAGCTTACCCACGCCGGAGGCAGCCAGATACTGCACCACCGGACTGCCAAGACCGCCAAGACCGACGACCAGTACATGAGCGGCCAACAGTTTTTCCTGACCGTCGATATCCATCTGCGGCAGCATAATGTGGCGGCTGTATCTGAGCAGTTGTTCGTCGTTCATAACCGGGCCTTTAATAAGTCAGTACTGTCAGGCAATGCGCTGCGCAGGCCAGCGCCCACCACTGATTCTTGGATTAGCGCCGAGATCGCAGCGGTTTTCAACGTCGGTGAAGCCACGCTGACGCAGCAGCTCACATACAGCATCGGCCTGCTGCCAGCCGTGTTCCAGCAGCAGCCAGCCGTCGGCAGTCAGATAGTCCGGAGCCTGCTCAATAATATGACGAAGATCGGCTAAGCCCTGCTCTTCCGCCACCAGCGCGCTGCGCGGTTCAAAGCGTACATCGCCCTGCTGCAGATGCTCGTCGGCACCATCAATATAAGGCGGATTGCTGACGATCAGATCAAAGCGGCCTGCGCCAACTGCAAGCGCAGAAAACCAGTCTGACTGTTCAAAGGTAACGCGACTGAGGTTGTTCTTAGCGGCGTTTGTGCGCGCCAGCGCTACCGCTTCGGCCTGAAAATCCACGCCCTGCACATGCCAGGATGGCTGTTCACTGGCCAGCGCCAGCGCAATAGCCCCGGTACCGGTACCGAGATCCAGCACATTGGCTGTGGCCAGCACTGGCAATTCCAGCGCCCATTCGATCAGGGTTTCGGTATCACCGCGGGGAATCAGAGTGGAAGGATTCACATCCAGTGTGAGCGACCAGAAATCGCGCTGGCCACAAAGGTAGGCGACTGGCTCACCGGCTATACGCCGCTGCAGCAATGCGTTGGCAGCGCTCAGTTGTTCGGCCGTCAGCCCGCGGTCACTCCAGGTGTACAGCCAGGTGCGGTTCTGGCCCAGCACATGGGCCAGCAGACATTCACTGTCCAGTCGTGCGGATTCTGAACTGGCCTGCAATTGCTCTGTTGCGCTGCGCAGCCAGTGTTCAATCGGCACTGCCACGTCAGGCGGTCTCAGACATCTCGGCCAGCAGGTTGGCCTGGTGTTCGCGGATCAGAGGTTCCAGTACCGGGTTAAGATCACCCTGTACGATTTCCTCCAGCTTATACAGCGTCAGGTTGATACGGTGGTCCGTGACCCGGCCCTGTGGATAGTTGTAAGTACGGATACGTTCCGAACGGTCACCGGAGCCGACCAGACTTTTACGCGTGGCTGCCTGTTCGGCATGGGCCGCCTGCAGCTGGGCATCACGCAGACGGGTCGCCAGCACCGCCAGCGCTTTTGCGCGGTTCTTGTGCTGGGAACGTTCGTCCTGACATTCCACCACCAGGCCGGTCGGCAGGTGGGTGATACGGATAGCAGAATCGGTTTTGTTGATGTGCTGACCACCGGCACCGGAGGCACGGAAGGTGTCCACGCGGATATCATTTTTGTTGATATCGATGGCTTCTTCTTCGCCCACTTCCGGCATCACCGCCACGGTACAGGCGGAAGTGTGAATACGGCCCTGACTCTCGGTTTCCGGCACACGCTGTACACGATGGGCGCCGGATTCAAATTTCAGCTGCGAGTACACATCGTTACCTGAAATACGGGTAATCACTTCTTTAAAGCCGCCGTGCTCACCATCACTGGCACTGAGCATTTCGGTGCGCCAGCCACGGGTTTCAGCATAACGGGTGTACATGCGATACAGATCGCCAGCGAAAATAGCGGCTTCATCACCACCGGTACCGGCGCGGATTTCCAGAATCACGTTGCGGCTGTCATCCGGGTCTTTCGGCAGCAGCAGAATTTCCAGCTGCTGCTCCAGTTCATCGCGTTTTTCTTTAGCGCTTTCCAGCTCTTCTTCACCCATTTCGCGCATGTCCGGGTCAGTATCCTGAGCCAGCAGTTCCGCCTCTTCCATATCCGCCAGTGCCTGTTCATAAGCACTGTAGGTCTGGGCAATAGTTTCCAGTTCCGCGTATTCCTTTGACAGGTTGCGGAAGCGATCCTGATCGCTGGCGGCATCCGGTTCGGACAGCAGGTGGCCGACTTCTTCGTAGCGGTCGCGCAGATGTTCGAGTTTGGTAAGAATTGAGCTTTTCATTAATTATTCAGAGTCTGTGGCAGACGCGTCGCCTGCTGGTTTCTGCACCGCGCCAGGCGCAGCATCATTTTCGGTATTGAGGTTAAACAGTTCGCGCGTCCAGTCCAGTACTTCCAGACGCCCTTCCGAGCCAGCCTTGCGCAGCATGGACGTCGGCGCGTGCAGCACTTTATTGCTGAAGGTGTGAGCAAACTGGCGCAGTACTTTCTCGGCATCGGCACCGTTCTGCAGCTGTTTCAGCGCTTTTGCCAGCTGCTCTTCACGCAGCTGATCGACACTGCTGCGCAGATCCGTCAGCGTCTGCACCGCATTCAGCGCTTTCAGTTCGCGCATAAAGTGGTCAACGCCTGCCAGAATCAGCTCTTCTGCCTGTTTGGCGGCATCTTCACGGGAACGGACGTTTTCTTCGATGATGTTGCGCAGGTCATCGACGGTATACAGATACACATCGGAAAGCTCGCCAACTTCTTCTTCAATATCGCGCGGAACGGCAATATCGACCATAAACATGGGCTTGTGCCGACGGGTTTTCTGCGCTTTTTCCACCGCGCCTTTACCCAGAATCGGTAACGGGCTGGCCGTGGACGAAATAACGATATCCGCACGTGGCAGCACGTTTGGAATGTCTTCCAGCAGCACCGCCTCCGCATGGAACTCCTGCGCCAGCGCCTGAGCGCGTGCCAGTGTACGGTTGGCCAGCGTCATCTGTTTCACCCCCGCCTGATGCAGGTGACGGGCTACCAGTTCAATCGTTTCACCGGCGCCGATCAGCAGAGCACTGCTGCTGCTCATGTCGGCAAAGATGTGCTGCGCCATGCGCACTGCGGCAAAGGCCACAGACACCGGGTTCTCGCCGATGGCGGTATCGGTCCGCACGCGTTTGGCAATCGAGAAGGTCTGGCGGAACAGGCGGCCCAGTTCAGAACCTACGGTGCCGGCTTCCTGCGCCACAGCAAAGGCGGATTTCATCTGCCCCAGAATCTGCGGCTCGCCCAGTACCAGCGAATCCAGCCCACTGGCCACTCGCATGGTGTGCTGAACGGCTTTATCGTCGTTCAGGCAATACAGGGCACTGTGCAACTCGGTCAGTTCTATGTCGTGATGCTGTGACAACCAACCGGCAATCAGTTCTTCATTCAGCTGCTCAGCTGAACAATAAATTTCGGTACGGTTACAGGTGGAAAGAATTACCACCTCCGAAACCGGGTCCAGCGACTGCACCTCAGACAAAACCTCAGGCATCGTTGCCGGATCAAATGAAACCCGTTCACGCACGGCCACGGGCGCCGTTTTGTGGTTGATTCCTAATGTCCAGATAGCCATGCTGGTGAAAACTGCTCCGCTGAGTACAACTGATACCAAACCAGACAGGTCTGGCAAAAGGCGGGATTATAAACGTCTGAACCAACCTTTGCTGCTGAAATCTTTGACTTAAATCCGCATCTGACCCTAAATAACAGTCACCAGTTTCTATTTATTCTTCTATATGCCTCAGTTTTCATTGCCCACAGACGGTCTGACCAAAGCCAGAAAAACCCTTCTGCCCGCCGTTATGATCGCCCTCGCCAGCCTCAGCGGCTGTTCCAGCATGTCCGCGCAGCCAACCGATGCAGCAGACAGCAACCAGACTGCGGACACCTCAGCGGAAAATAGTGTCTCAGTCACGGACACCACCCACGCTGAGAGCACAGCCAAAGAAAACAGTGGCATTGGTGAACATCCGGCACCGGTTTACCGGCCTATCCCCGCAGCCACTATGTATTCCCTGCTGGTTGCGGAAATGGCCGGTCAGCGTCAGCGCTTTGATATTTCGCTGTACAACTATATGGATCAGGCGCGCAAAACCCGTGATCCGGATATTGCCGCCCGCGCCACCCGCATCGCCCAGTACGTTGGCAGCAGCAGTCACGCGCTGGAAGCGCTGAATATCTGGCTCGACAGCGATCCGCACAATCCCGCAGCCCATCAGGCGGCAGCACAACTATATATGGAGCAGGGGCGCTTTTCCGATGCCCTGCAACATCTGGCGATTCTGCAGGATCTGGCTGGTGTCAGTCAGTTTGACTATCTGGCCGCTAATTCCAGTCATCTGCCCCGTGACCAGCAGGTAAAACTGGCGCAGGAACTGGCCGCGTTACAGCAACGCTACCCGGACGACGCCTCGCTCTGGTACGCCCGGGCGATTATGGCGCAGCAACTGGACGATCTGCCGCAGGCCATCAAACTGATCAACAAAGCGCTGGATATCAGCCCCGACTATCTGCGCGCAGGGCTGCAGAAAGGCCGCATCCTGGCATTAATGCAGGACTACGACAAAGCCATCGACTGGCTGGATACGCTGCTGAAAGATCACCCTGATCACAAAGGTCTGCAGGTTCTGCATGCCCGTATCTGGCTGGATAAGCAGGATATTGACCGCGCGCTTCTTGAATTTACCCAGCTGCACAAAAACTTCCCGGAAGACTCCGCCATCCTGCTGTCGCTGGCTCTGCTTGAGCACGAAGCCGGTGACGTAATGCAGGCATCTGAGCACTTTGATCAATTGCTGGCGCGCCAGTCGCATGCCGACGAAGCGCATTATTATCTGGGCCAGATCGCTGAGCAGGATGGTCAGATGCAAAGCGCCGTTGATCACTACAGCCAGGTTGGTGCCGGACGGGAATTTCTGCCAGCGCAGCTGCGTGCGGCCTGGATTATCTATGATTTACAGGGCGCTGAAGCTGCGCGTCAGTATCTGGATGAGCGTCGCGGCGAAAACCCCGCCATGTCCAGCGAGCTGGTGCGCATTGAGGTCGAAATCCTTACCACCGCGGGTCTTAAACAGGATGCTCTGCAACTGCTGACATCCGCCCTGAGCGAAGCACCAAACGATGTCGACCTGCTTTATACCCGCGCCATGCTGGCGGAACAGGTCGATAACCTGGCCATGCTGGAAGATGATCTGCGTACCATTATCCGCATTAATCCGGATCATGCTGAGGCTCTGAACGCTCTGGGTTATACCCTGGCTGACCGCACCGACCGGCTCGATGAAGCCATGCCGCTGGTCAAACGTGCTCTGGAACTGTCGCCGGATAACCCGGCTGTAATCGACAGTCTCGGCTGGATCTACTTCCGTATGGGTGACTATGAACAGGCGCGACCACTGTTAGCCCGTGCCTATTCACTGATGAACGACCACGAAATCGCTGCTCACTATGGCGAAGTTCTGTGGGTCAGTGGCGAGCAGAAAAAAGCCCTTGAGACCTGGGCGGCGGGTCTGGAACAAACACCGGACAGTGACATCATACAGAGCACACTCGAACGGCTGCAGATCCCGCGGGATCAACTGCCCTCCGTCAACACTCAGGAATGATCATGCTGTTATCCCCGGCCATCCGGCCGTTTTTTACCCCTGCCCGGTATTCGCTGCGCCCTGCCTTCACCGGGCTTCTGCTTCTGTTATTAATGGCCCTGCTGTTACCGGGCTGCGCCATGCTTACACCTCAGGGCGGCAAAGAAACCCTGCAGAGCTCACTGAATGACGTTACCCACTGGCAGGTGCGGGGCAAGCTGTCGGTAGTTTCACCTCAAGATTCCGCCACCGGCTACCTCACCTGGGATCAGCAGGACGATCAATACGATCTGTTTATTGCCGGCCCTTTCGGTGCCGGCGCTTCGCGCCTGAGCGGCGACAACCATCAGGCATCACTGTCTCTGCCCGACTGGGATACACCGCGTACGGCGGAATCGGCTGAGTTGCTGATGCTGCAATATATGGGCTGGAACTTTCCTGTCAGTGATATCCGCTACTGGGTAAAAGGCCAGCTCAGCCCGGACCTGCGCAGCAGCAAAGACAGCCAGGCAGTGGAATACGATGACAACGGCTTACTGAAATCCCTGAATCAGCATGGCTGGGAAGTGACCTACTCGCGTTACAGTAATCAGTCTGGCTACTGGCTGCCGGGATTGATTAAAATCCGTGGCCACGATTTCCGATTCACCTTTTCTATTAAGCAATGGACCCTGAATGGCTGATTCAGCACCGGCCAGCTCTGACAGCTGGCTGACCCTCCCGGCCCCGGCCAAACTCAACCTGATGCTGCACATTACCGGTCGCCGTGAAGACGGTTACCACAACCTGCAGACCCTGTTTCAGTTTCTCGATTATGGCGACGAGCTGAGTTTCCGTTTACGCAACGATGACCAGTTAACCCTGGAACCTGCCGTTGACGGAGTGGAATTTGAAGACAATCTGATCATCCGCGCCGCCCGCATGCTGCAAAAAAAATCGGCAAAAAGCTGCGGTGCCGACATCCGTCTGAAAAAAATTCTGCCCATGGGTGGCGGATTAGGGGGCGGCAGTTCGGATGCAGCAACCACTCTGCTGGCCCTCAATCATCTCTGGCAGCTGCATCTTTCTCTCGATGAACTGGCCGCCATTGGTGTCTCTCTGGGTGCCGACGTACCAGTGTTTGTGCGGGGTGAAGCCGCATTTGCCGAGGGTGTGGGCGAGATTCTGACCCCGGTTCCACAGCTCGCTGAACCCTGGTATCTGGTGGTCGTTCCGCAAGTGCATGTAAATACTGCAAAAATATTTTCACATGAGGGTTTGACAAGGGATTCGAGCGCCATTAATATTCGCACCGCGTTAGAGCAAGGGGGCAGAAATGACTGCCAGGCAATTGTTACAACGCTTTATCCTGAAGTTGGTAAAGCATTGATATTGCTAAATAAATTTTCCTTTGCTAAGATGACGGGCACTGGAGCTTGCATATTTTCAAGCTTCGGTTCTGAAGCAGAAGCCATCAGTGTTTCTGAGCAGTTACCGGCTGAATATGTAGCCTTTACGGCTAAGGGAGTTAACCTCTCACCGACGCATAAGGTATTATTCAGACCGTCTTAAAAGATGCTGGGGTGTCGCCAAGTGGTAAGGCAACGGGTTTTGATCCCGTCATTCGCAGGTTCGATCCCTGCCACCTCAGCCAATTCTTCTATTCTTCATCATTGTAAAAACTGCATCTAGAGGACAGCACTGTGTCTAAACTGATGGTATTTACCGGCAATGCTAATCCAGAGCTGGCTAAATTAGTCGTTGAACGTCTTGATATTCCCATGGGCGACGCTGTTGTCGGTAAATTCAGTGATGGAGAAAGCACCATCGAGCTGAACGAAAACGTTCGCGGTAAAGACGTTTTCATTATCCAGCCAACCTGCGCACCAACCAACGACAACCTGATGGAGCTGCTGCTCATGTCAGACTGTCTGCGCCGCGCTTCTGCCGCACGTATTACAGCCGTAGTTCCTTATTTTGGTTATGCCCGTCAGGACCGTCGTCCACGTTCCGCCCGTGTGCCTATCAGTGCCCGCGCCGTGGCAGACATGATGTCCACCGCTGGTGTTGACCGTCTGCTGACCGTTGACCTGCACGCTGACCAGATTCAGGGCTTCTTTGATATCCCGGTTGATAACGTATACGGCTCCCCTGTCCTGCTGGATGACCTCGAGCGTCAGAACTATGAAGATCTGATCATCGTTTCTCCGGACATCGGTGGTGTGGTTCGTGCCCGCGCAATTGCTAAACAACTGGATGTTGATCTGGCCATCATCGACAAACGTCGTCCGAAAGCCAACGTATCCGAAGTAATGAATATCATCGGTGATGTTAAAGACCGTACCTGTGTACTGGTTGATGACATGGTCGATACCGCCGGTACTCTGTGCCACGCAGCCAAAGCTCTGAAAGAGTTCGGTGCGAAAAAGGTTGTGGCTTACTGTACACATCCTGTACTATCCGGCCCCGCTGTTGAGCGTCTGGCGAATGCCGACCTGGATGAGCTGGTTGTTACCGACACTATTCCGCTGTCTGAAGCGGCCAAAACCATCGGCCGTATCCGTCAGCTGACCATCGCTGGCCTGCTGGCTGAAGCGGTTCGTCGTGTAAACAACGAAGAATCCATCAGCGCCATGTTCCGCTGAGGAACACAGGTTAAAAGGTTCCGTTAAGAACCTGGTCCGCGACCGAATACAGCAGGATTTTTCAGGCCGCCTGAACTGGTCGCAAGTTCAGGCGGCTTTTATGTCAAAACCAAGAGGAAAAACCATGTCAGAATATACTCTGTCAGCAGAACTTCGCGAAGATGCGGGGAAAGGTGCGAGCCGCCGCCTGCGTCGCGAAAACGGCGTACCAGCAATCGTATACGGCGGTAAAGCCGGCGGTAACGACCGTAAACCAACTGCTATCGTTCTGAAAGCAAACGAGCTGAACAAACTGCTGGAAGACGAAGCTTTCTACAGCAGCATCATCACTCTGAGCGTTGCCGGTAAAGATGAGCAGGTTGTACTGAAAGACCTGCAGCGTCACCCAGCCAAGCCAATGGTATGGCACGCTGACTTCCTGCGCGTGAACAAGTCCACCAAAATTAAAGCGACTGTTCCTCTGCACTTCGTTAACGAAGAAAGCTGCGTAGGCGTTAAACTGGGCGGTGGTAAGATCACTCACCAGATGACTGCTCTGGACATCATCTGCTCCGCTGGCGACCTGCCAGAGTTCGTAGAAGTAGATATGGCTGCAGTTGAAGTTGGCACTGTTGTTCACCTGTCTGAACTGAAACTGCCTAAAGGCGTTGAGTCTCAGGCACTGTCTCACGGTCCAGAGCACGACACTGCTGTTGTTACTGTTGCAGCGGTTAAAGGTTCTGCCGACGAAGAAGGCGAAGCTGAAGAATCTGCTGAGTAATCAGCACTTTCTGACGAAAAAGCGGGGCTGGTCCCCGCTTTTTTATTGGTTATTCAACAGTGTGATAACGCTATGAGTGACAAGATACGTTTAATTGCAGGCCTGGGTAACCCCGGTGCCGAATATGAAAATACCCGCCACAATGCCGGTGCATGGCTGGTCGAAGACCTGGCCCGCAGTGAAGGCATTCGTCTGAATCCGGACAAAAAATTCCACGGCCTCAGTGGCAAAGGCTTTATTGGTGGCCAGGAATGCTGGTTACTGATCCCCACCACATTTATGAATCTCAGCGGACAGGCCGTCCAGGCGCTGGCGAATTTCTACAAAATTAAGCCGGAAGAGATTCTGATTGTGCACGATGAACTGGATATGCCTCCGGGTCAGGCCAGATTCAAAACCGGCGGAGGTCACGGTGGCCAGAATGGGCTGCGTGATATTATTGCCAAACTCGGTAACAACAAAAATTTTCATCGTCTGCGTATTGGCATTGGCCATCCGGGTGACAAAAGCAAAGTCACCGGGCACGTGCTCGGACGCCCGACTGCAACCGAAAAAAGTGCGATAGACGCAGCCATAAACGAGGCCTTACACGTCCTGCCGGATGCCATCGCTGGCGATATGGCCAGGGCGATGAATCGCCTGCACTCGTTTAAAGGCTGAATTCGGGTAAAATNCCCGCCAATTTCGACGACCAGAATACACAGGAAATATCCATGGGCTTTAAATGCGGTATCGTTGGTCTGCCCAACGTAGGCAAATCCACACTGTTTAACGCACTGACCAAGAATGGCATTGCGGCAGAAAACTTCCCGTTCTGTACCATTGAACCGAATGCCGGTACTGTACCTATGCCGGACCCGCGTCTTGATGCACTGGCAGAGATCGTAAAGCCTGAACGTGTGGTCCCTACCACCATGGAATTCGTTGATATCGCTGG
>PAJK01000020.1 GCA_002706025.1 Oceanospirillaceae bacterium | reverse complement strand
GGTCACCACCTGCACTACTCCGCTCTGCCTGACTGGGCACAGACTGCGGGTATGGTTATGTCCCTGATCCTGCTGGCTCCATCATGGGGTGGTATGATCAACGGTATGATGACTCTGTCCGGTGCGTGGCACAAACTGCGTAACGACCCTATCCTGCGCTTCCTGGTGGTATCTCTGTCTTTCTACGGTATGTCTACCTTCGAAGGCNCGATGATGTCTATCAAGACTGTAAACGCGCTGTCTCACAACACTGACTGGACCATTGGTCACGTTCACTCCGGTGCTCTGGGCTGGGTTGCTATGGTATCTATCGGTGCTCTGTACCACCTGATCCCTATCTTGTTCAGCCGTCGTGCAGGCGAGATGTACTCCATCAAGCTGATCAACACTCACTTCTGGCTGGCGACTATCGGTACCGTACTGTACATCGCTTCTATGTGGGTGAACGGTATCATGCAGGGTCTGATGTGGCGTGCGGTTAACGCTGACGGCACTCTGACTTACAGCTTCGTTGAATCTGTAGAAGCTTCTCACCCTGGTTATGTCGTCCGTGTACTGGGTGGCGCTCTGTTCCTGCTGGGTATGCTGCTGATGGCATACAACGTGTACAAAACTGTACGCGCAGGCAAAACAGAAACTGAAAGCACTGCAGCTGCTCAGGCGTAAGGAGTCGGGAAGATGATTAAACACGATAATATTGAAAGAAGCCTTCCGCTGATGGTGGTCATGATCGTGATCGCCCTGAGCTGGGGTGGCATGGTTGAAATCGTTCCACTGTTCTTCCACGAAGACACTACAGAAGCAGTTGAAGGCCTGGAGCCTTACACTGCCCTGCAACTGGAAGGTCGTGATATCTATATCCGTGAAGGCTGCCACGTGTGCCATACACAGATGGTTCGTCCTTTCCGTGCGGAAACTGAACGTTACGGACCATACTCCGTATCCGGTGAAAGCGTTTACGAACACCCATTCCTGTGGGGTTCCAAGCGTACCGGTCCGGATCTGGCCCGTGTCGGCGGACGTTATTCCGACGAATGGCATCGTGCTCACCTGTACAACCCTCGTGACGTTGTACCTGAGTCCATCATGCCTTCATATCCATGGCTGTTCGAAGACAAAGTTGATGGTCGTCTGACTCCTAAGAAGATGGAAGCTCTGCGCATCGTTGGTGTTCCTTACACTGACGAAGACATCGAAGGTGCAAAAGACGCCGTTGACGGCAAGCCTGAAATCGAAGCTCTGGTTGCTTACTTACAGCACCTGGGCACAGTGATCACTAAACGGTAATCCCATGGATATTAACGACGTGCGCGGTCTGGGCAGCGTATTCGCCCTTATAGCTTTCTCTGCGATCATCTGGTGGGCCTATGGCTCCAGCCGCAGAAAACGGTTCGAAGACGATGCTCATATCCCCTTCCGTGATGAAGATCATGAGAACGGGCCGCACGGCGATAAAGATCGGAGTAATTAATTATGTTAAGTACTTTCTGGCAAGTATGGATCGCAGTGATCACACTGGGTTCCATCATCGGCTGCGGTGTACTGATCCAGTACACCAGCCGTGGCATGCGTAAAGAAGAAACCGACCAGACTACTGGTCATGACTATGACGGTATTCAGGAATTTGATAACCCACTGCCACGTTGGTGGGTGTTCATGTTCTGGGGCACCATCGTATTTGGCTTCGCCTATCTGGGCGTTTACGGCTTTGGTAACTTCAACGGTCTGCTGACTGTAGAAGTCGACGGCGAACCAGTAACCTGGACCGCTCAGAACCAGTGGAAAGCCGAAGTTCAGGCATTCGACAAGACCATCGCTCCTCTGTATGAAGAATACGCAGCAACTCCGGTTACTGAACTGATTCATAACGAAGAAGCACTGCAGTCTGGTCAGCGTCTGTTCAAGAGCAACTGTTCTGTATGTCACGGCTCCAACGCAAAAGGCGCACAGGGCTTCCCTAACCTGACTGACACTGACTGGCTGTATGGTGGTTCTCCGGAACAGATCAAACAGACCATCACTATGGGTCGTCAGGGCGCAATGCCTGCATGGGGCGCTGTACTGGGTGATGAAGGTACCGCCAATATGGTTGAGTACGTTCGCAGCCTGTCTGGTCTGAAGCACGATGCAGCAGCAGCTGAAGCTGCAGCTCCTCAGTTCACTCAGATCTGTGCGGCCTGTCACGGTGCAGACGGTAAAGGCATGCAGCTGCTGGGCGCGCCTAACCTGACTGACGATGTATGGCTGTACGGTGGCTCTTCCAAACAGATCGAGTTCACTCTGAAAAACGGTCGTAACGGTAAGATGCCAGCACACGCAGAAATCCTGGGCAGCAACGCTGACGCCAAGATTCACCTGCTGACTACCTACGTTTACTCTCTGTCTAACGAGTAATCGACGGTAATCTGCGAAGCCCTGTAAATCATTCTGATTTACAGGGTTGAGCTGAGGCAAGAAAACCTGAGAAAAGCGGCTTTTAGCCGCTTTTTTCATAATAGCCTTTCCAAAGAATCTATATAATTGAGCCGTTATATAGAGCGCTGTTGCTCCCTGATCGGGTCAGTTTCCAAAGCGCCGTTCTGCACTCTCAACCCAAGGTGATTTGCCGTTATGAGTAATATTCCGGTCAAAAACGTCGAACCCAAAACCCAGAGCATGTACGAGAANCGTAAAAAGATTTACGTACGTGAAATTCAGGGGGTTTTTCAGAAATTAAGAACCTGGACTCTGTGGGCATTAATGCTCGCTTATTTCGGTACCGCATGGCTGACATGGGAAGGACGACAGGCGGTGTTATTTGACCTCCCTGCCCGTCAGTTCCACGTGCTTGGCATCACCTTCTGGCCGCAGGATTTTATGCTGCTGTCCTGGCTGCTGATTATTTCCGCGTTCGGTCTGTTTACCATTACTAACCTCGCCGGCCGTATCTGGTGTGGTTATACCTGTCCTCAGTCTGCATGGTCTTTTATTTTCATGTGGATTGAAGAAAAAACCGAAGGCAGCCGCAACGCCCGTATTAAGCTCGATAACGAGCCGATGTCCGGCACTAAATTACGCAAAAAAGCGCTGAAACATATCCTCTGGCTGTTCGTCGCTTTCTGGACCGGTGTTACCTTCGTCGGCTATTTCACCCCGATCCGCGAACTGATCCCGGACTTTTTCCAGATGGCCGCCAACCACTGGGCGTATATCTGGATCGGCATTTTTACCGTACTGACTTATCTGAATGCCGGCTGGATGCGTGAGCAGGTATGTATCTACATGTGCCCTTACGCCCGCTTCCAGTCTGTCATGTACGACCGCGACACCCTGGCCGTGTCTTACGACTACAACCGTGGTGAACCACGCGGTAAACGCAGCAAAAAAGCAGCAGATGCAGAACAACAGAACACTCTTGGTGACTGTGTTGACTGCTCGCTGTGTGTGCAGGTGTGTCCGACCGGCATCGATATCCGTGACGGTATGCAGTATCAGTGTATCGGTTGCGCACTGTGTGTGGATGCCTGTGACTCCATCATGGAGAAACTGAATAAACCAAAAGGTCTGGTGCGCTACACCACAGAAAACGAACTGGAAGGTCAGAAGACACATTTCTTCCGTCCGCGTCTGGTTGGTTATGCCGTTGTGATGCTGGTGATGCTGACCGCCTTCTCCTATGCACTGATGACCCGTACCGGTTTCCGTCTCGATATCGAACGTGACCGTGGTGCCCTGTACCAGTGGACTGTGAATGACACAGTGACCAACTCGTACACCGTGAAGCTGATGAACATGTCGCAGAGCGACCGTGAATATCTGCTGACACTGTCCGCTCCGGAAGGTATTACCATGGACGCTGATGAGCACCAGTTCCTGAAAGTAAATGAACTGAAAGAAGTGCTGGTCACACTGGAAATGGATCCGGAAGTTGCCAACCTGAAAGCCACTAAAGTTGATGTGGAATTTGTGGTCAGCGACCCGGCCAGCGGTGAAGAAATTGAACGCGAAGAGACCCGCTTTATTGCGCCGCGTCAGTAAAGCATAAGACCAGAGGCTTTAATCAGAAATTCTGACAAAAGCTGACTGGAGACTGACCGCCCAAGTGGTACACTTGGGCGGTTTTTTATTTGCCCCACAGGTTACATTCTATGAAGTCCGCTGAATCCCATAGCCGCTGGTACAAAGAGCCTATGTTTTATCTGGTCGCCGGTATTCCGTTACTGGCCATTGGCTGGGGCATGGTGATGCTGAATCTGGCCATGACCGGCAGTGACTCTCTGGTGTCTGACAGCTATTACAAAGACGGCGTCAGCTACACCGAAAATAAAGAGGTGCATGAAGCGGCAATGCGTTTACAGGCAAGCGCAGACGCAACCTTCACAGAAGACGAAATTCGCCTCACTCTCAGTGGTTATTTCGATGAATATCCGAATACTCTGAGCCTGCGCCTGATTCATCCGACCATTGAAGACCGCGATCAGACGGTTCTGCTGCAGCGCCTGCCATCCGGTGAGTACGCTGGTGTGAATGAAGTACCACTGCCGGAACGCCGCCATATCTGGCTGGAAAGTCCTGAACAGGGCTGGCGTATCCGCACCACTGAACTGATCGAAGCCGGTAAAGCGATTCATATTCAGGCGCAATGACTCTGAGTCCACAAGATAATCTCTGCTTTCACTGTGGTGAACCTGGTGCAGACGGCGAACGCTGGTCAGTCGTTATTGATGGCCAGCCCCGGGCTATGTGCTGTCCGGGCTGTAAAGCCATTGCCGAAACCATCGTCGCCAGTGGCCTGAAAGACTATTACAAACACCGTACCGAATTGCCGGAACTGACACCGGCAGAATTCGAAGACAGTGACCTCACCGCCCGCGAATCCCTGACTCTGTACGACAGCGACGCCCTGCAACGCAGATTTGTGGCGCGCAATCAGGGTGAAAACGCTGATCTGGCAGAAGCCACCTTCATTATTGACGGCATCAGTTGTGCCGCCTGTGCCTGGCTGATCGAACACCGGGTGAATCAGCTGCCCGGCGTTGAGCAGGCAGTATTGAACCTGTCCAACCACCGTCTGGTGGTGCGCTGGCAGTACGACCGTATTGCCGTCTCCAGCATTGCCGAAGCCATTTACCGGCTGGGCTATAAAGCCTCTCCTTTTTCTGCCACCGAGCAGGAAGAACAGCGCTCACGCGAAGGTAAGCAGGCGATCCGTCGTTTGGCCGTCGCCGGCATCGGCATGATGCAGGTGATGATGATCGCTGTACCACTTTATGTCGGGATGGCGGATCAATACGAATTCTTTATGCGCATGGCGTCGCTGGTACTGACGTTGCCAGTCGTGCTGTATGGCGCTTTCCCGTTTTTTCAGGCGGCGCTCCGCGATCTGCGCACCCGCCATCTGACCATGGACGTGCCGGTATCGCTGGCGATTTTCCTCGCCTTCTGCGCCAGCATCTGGAGCACCATGAATCATGGCAAAGAGGTGTACTTCGACTCGGTCTGCATGTTCACCTTTTTCCTGCTGCTCGGCCGCTTTCTGGAAATGCGCGCCCGCCACCGCATGGGTAAAGCCGGCAACAATCTGATGACTCTGCTGCCCAACGTGGCGCTGAAAGTAGCTGAAGACGGCAGTGAAGAGGTAATCGCCAGCGAAGACATCCGTGTTGGCGATATTCTGCGCCTGAAACCCGGCCACGCCATTCCCGCCGATGGTGTGGTGCTGGAAGGCCGCAGCTCCGTTGATGAAGCCGCCCTCACCGGCGAATACCTGCCGATCCGTAAGGAAAATGGCAGCCAGCTGATTGGCGGTACGTTCAATGTGGAAAGCCCACTGCTGATGAAAGTGACTGCCACCGGGGCCGAAGCCCAGCTGTCGACCATTATGCGTCTGATGGACCGTGNGCAGCAGGAAAAGCCACGCATTGCTTTAATCGCTGACACGGTCGCCAGCCGCTTTGTACTGGCGGTGCTGATCGTATCGGTTTCTGTATTCAGCTACTGGTGGCTGGCCGGCAATGCCGATGCCTTCTTTATTGCGCTCAGTGTGCTGGTTGTTACCTGCCCCTGCGCGCTGTCGCTGGCAACGCCAACCGCACTCACCGCCGCCACCGCCACGTTGCGCGAACGCGGCCTGCTGATCAGTAAGGGCCACGTGCTGGAAGTACTGAACAAGGTGAACCGCGTGGTGTTCGATAAAACCGGTACCCTGACCCAGGGACGCCTGACACTGGAAGACGTTATTCCTCTGGCGGACATCGGCAAAGAGCAGCTGGAATCCCTCGCTGCAGGGCTTGAGCGTCATTCTACTCACCCCATCGCCCGTGCCTTCCGTCGTGCTGATTGCGCCGATGTGAGTCAGGTCGAACAAATTCCCGGCAAAGGCATCATTGGTTTATGGCAATCACAATCGCTGCGCCTCGGTCACGCTGACTTTGCCTGGCCAGAGAATACACCGGCAGAACCAGATCGCCGTGCCAGCGGGCAGTGGCTGCTGCTGGCTAATGATGAACAGCCTTTGGGCTGGTTCCGCCTTGATGACAGCGTACGGCGTCAAGCCGACCGGCTGATTGATGGCCTTATGGACCGCGGTATTCAGGTTTCGTTACTAACCGGCGACCCGGGTGAAGCAGGTCCGCGCCTGGCGCAACAACTGGGCATTGATGATGTCCGTCGTGGTGTTTCGCCGGAAGAGAAACTTGCAGCGGTACGCCAATGGCAGCAGCAAGGGGAAATCGTGATGATGGTCGGCGACGGCATTAACGACGTTCCTGTGCTGGCCGGAGCTGATATCGCCCTGGCAGTGAACGAAGCCTCAGATCTGGCCAAAACCAACGCTGACGCCATGCTCACCAATGGCCGGCTGGAAACCCTGCTGGCTGCCATCGATGGTGCCGCTAAAACCCGCCGCATAATCATGCAGAACATCGGCTGGGCTTTACTGTACAATCTGATCGCTCTGCCGGTTGCTGCCGCAGGCTATATTCCGCCCTGGGCAGCTGCCATTGGCATGTCACTCAGTTCACTGCTGGTAGTGACCAATGCTCTGCGGCTCACCCGCCTGCCGGGTGCACGCGATGATTCTCAGGTATAGGTCTTTTCGTTTATGGATATTATTTACGCGCTGGTTCCGCTTTCTATTCTGCTGATTGGTATCGCCGTTGCGGTATTTTTCTGGGCAGTGAAAAGCGGTCAGTTCGATGATATGGACTCTCCGGCACACCGCATTCTGTTCGATGACGATGATCTCCCTACCCGCCAGGACAGCGAGCTGAAAAAAGCGGATTCAGAATCCACTGACAAACTGCCTGACTGAGTTATGACTGAACCTCTCTCTCTGCTGACTGCCTTTCTGCTCGGTGTTTTCGGTTCCAGCCATTGCGTGGTTATGTGTGGTGGTATTTCCGCCGCCATTGGCGCCCGCGCCGGCGAGCACCGCATCCGCGCATCTCTGCTATTTAATAGCGGCCGGATATTCAGTTATGCCATTGCCGGCCTGATCGTTTCTTTCGCCGGTTTATGGCTGGCGCAGCAGAATCATATTCTCATGCTGGTTCTGCGCTCTGTCGCAGCCATTATGCTGATTCTGATGGGTCTCTATGTGGCCCGCTGGTCGATGCTGCTCACCCGTTTTGAACAGGTGGGTAACCTGTTATGGAAACGTCTGCAGCCGCTGACTGTGCGCTTTATGCAATCGGAAAAAAGCAGCGATCAGCTGTTACTGGGGATGCTCTGGGGCTGGCTTCCGTGCGGTCTCGTCTATAGCACACTGAGCTGGGTAGCCGCCAATGGTGACCCTTTGATGGGGCCATTATCCATGCTGGCATTTGGCGCCGGTACCCTGCCTGCACTGTTCGCTACAACACTGGCCGGCAGCATGATCAGTGGTCTTTCAGCTAACACCCATGTGCGCCGTTTTGCTGGCCTTATGCTGATCGTTTACGGCCTGTGGACCGGCTGGAGCGTGTGGTTTCAGCACTGACAGAGCCCTTGACAGATTTGTCTATGAGGCAGAATATGAGCCCCACTTTTAGTCTTTGTAATCCTTATTGACAGTAAGGTCATTAACGGGAACTTGCTATGAAACCGACGACAGCCGCTCATGCACCACTACGGGGCACCCAGCCACACTGCCAGACCTGCTCACTGAATGCACTTTGCCTGCCTCTGTCTCTGAATGATTCCGATATGGAGCGTCTGGACGACATCATCCGTCGTGGACGCCCTATTCAGAAAGGTCAGTTGTTGTTCCAGCAGGGTGAAGACTTCCAATCCGTATTTGCTGTACGCACCGGCGCGCTGAAAACCTACACGCTGGCCAGCAATGGCGAAGAGCAGATCACAGGGTTTCACCTGGCGTCTGAACTGGTTGGTCTGGCCGGCTATGACAATGGCAACTACCCGCTGACCGCTAAAGCACTGGAAACCACCACGGTGTGTGAAATTCCGCTGACTCAGCTGGAAAGCCTGGCTGACGATCTGCCGGATCTGCGCAAACAGCTGATGCGTACCATGGGTACTGAAATCCGTCATGACCAGAACATGATGCTGCTGCTGAGTAAGAAAAATGCGGAAGAGCGCGTAGCATCCTTCCTGCTGGATATTTCTCTGCGCTATCAGCGCCGTGGTTTCTCTGCGACTCAGTTCCGTCTGCCGATGTCCCGCGTTGATATCAGTAATTATCTCGGCCTGGCGGTGGAAACGATCAGTCGTGTGTTTACCCGCTTCCAGAAGAACGGCCTGATTGAAACTCAGGGTAAAGAAGTCATTCTGCAGGATCCCGATACTCTGTATGAACTGGCAGGCCTGAACGAAACTCAGGAATGTGAATTTAAAGAAGACGAATAATTCGCTTCTTCTCCATAAGAACCGGTCTCTGACCGGTTTTTTTATGTCTGTAAACTGGTATGGGAAATGCAACTTCCCGAAGACAGAGCAAAAAATGACGCCAGTGCCCTGATCCATTGGTAGAAAAGCGACACAAGGCGGTTTTTCTGTTCTAAGCTGTCAGTAATATGACCTGTTGGCCCTTTTGGCCCAGGGGAGGAAATGATGGGAATATGTGCAAAAGAGCTGCTGCGCTGGGTTATTGAACCAACGCTGCAACGTATCGGTGTTTCGACACCCGGAGCAGCTCAGTTGCTGTTGGCCACCGCCGCTCAGGAATCAAAGCTGGGCGCTCACCTGCGCACTGACGGCCAGCGTGGACTGGGAATTTATCAGATTCAGGCGCTGACGCATCGCCACGTTTGGGATGATTATCTGGTACACAGTCCGGAACTGGCCAGTACGGTACGGGGATTGGCAAGCCAGCATGACTTTCTCAATCANCCCCANGCAGAACTGACCACCAATCTGTCCTANGCNACNGCCATNGCCTGGTTTATTTACGCCCGCAACAAAGATTTCAAATTNCCAAGCAATGCAACAGCAGAGGATTTTGCCCTGTGCTGGAAGCGTTTTTACCACCCGAAAAGCGATGTNTCNACCNAAGAGTTCTGTGAACGCTATCGCGAGCTTGCAGCCGANTGCGAAGAAGCNGCCTGAAAAATTGAAATACCCGAAAACCNNATAAATAAAAACGGGCGGATGCACTGAAAGTGCCCGCCCGTTTTTCTGTCCGNTCTGNCAGCCGCTGACCATTCACCGACTGTCAGCNNCCGNCCGGCANAGGGATCAGCTTTTACCCATGGTCTTCATTTTTTCGACCACTTCCACATCAGAATCCATACGCTGCAGCGCTTCCATAACCGAGCTGATANTGGTGTGGTTTTCACGGATCTGCTGACCGGCGGAAATCGACGACGTTAACAGATTNTCCAGTTCNGAACTGAGNGTCCCGCTGCTTTCCAGAATCGCATTGAGGAAGTTTTCAGTTTCNGTAATGGCANACTGAATNGCCGCGGTAGAGTCGGTAACACCGGTAATGGTTTTCTCGGTTTTATTGAGACTNTCCTGGGTGGTATGCGACAGTTGACGCACTTCATCTGCCACCACAGCAAAACCNCGACCCGCATCCCCTGCCCGCGCAGCTTCAATGGCAGCGTTAAGTGCCAACAGGTTGGTCTGCTCGGCAATCCCTGAGATCACACTGAGAATTTTCAGCACTTCCTCAGAGCTGTCTTTCAGCTTGTTGACNGTATCGTGCAACTGATGACGGTCTTTGGTCTGGNTTTCAATATCCGCAGAGAAGGTTCCAAANCGTGACTGAATNTCTTTCAACACCGTNCCGGTCTGATTTGCNTAACCGGATACCTGATCGAAATTCATAATGATGTTTTGCAACATATTCCGGTATTCACCGAAGTANTCCATCAGGGTGTTCTGCAACTTCAGAATCAGTTCACTGCGCTTAATTTTNAGGCGCAGAAAGTATTCGCGGAAACCGGCATAGCGTATCGGGAAATTATCNGCATAAGCATCTGAGAAGGACGACATATCCGCTACACGGAAAAACGACACCGCGGTCAGCGTCTGATTCATGTGCAAACCAAGCAGTTCACCAAATGTTGAGAAGCCCGCTGTTGGCACATCTTTCAGACTGTCCAGTCCGTTCAGNTTTTCAGCATTATTCAGGCGNCGCANAATNCAGTCGTTGGCGAGCAGNGCCAGCGGCTTNGCCGGTTTGCCTTTCATCATTTTCTGNTAGGCTTCAACCGTCGAATCAACGAAACCGGATGGCTCAGCNAGAATAAGCTCATCACCNAAATCCAGGTCGCAGAAGAANTTAATGCTCTTTTCNNCNACATTAATGGCCGCGATCGAACGGATAAACAATTCGCCATCAACATCCACNGCAAANGATTTCTTACCCAGTTTTTCCTGCAATTTATCCGCTGNNCAATGCAGCTCGTCNCACAAGGCTTCAACGATCGGCACAATGCGGAAGTCCGNTTTGCGGATNACCGAACGCACNGTGCGGGTGTTCACATCGGCATCGGCGANGATGAAGGACGTATTGGTNCGNTTAAAGTTATGCGATTTCATGATGCCGTANCGGATATCCGGCTGCAGCTTAAGNAANACCACAACGGCTTTNTTTTCCACNACACCCTGGCCACCATCCACCANCGCCTGTTTAAAATCCAGNTTGCCGCCNGCGGAACCACCGATGAAATAACAGGGAAACTGACCACTGGCGTAGAGCGCCTGCATAAAAAAGTTTTCGCTGGCCGACAGACCATCAAAGAACGTCAGCGCCAGCGTATCCTGGTAGTTCACCGGGAAAGGTACCGAGACCTGCTTGATCTCTGCCGTGATTTTTTCAATNCGCTGCGCACTGGTAAGTTTCAGATTACCTGANCGGATATCTTCGCTGTGCAGGGGAANGGTTGCCACCGTCGCTTGAGCNATAATGTCNGNACTGAAGCTCTGAATAACNATNTTGTCCCANTCGCCGTCTGCTGCGTGATAGAGAGAAGCATTACAGGAGCTCAGTTCGCCGGCGGTCATTACACCAATCACATTATCGGCGAATGGCATTGCACCGCGGATTTTGCTCATTACCGAGCTGAAATTCAGCGACGGCGAAACAAAAGCCACAACGAGTGGTGCCCTCTTGTTGCCAAAATCCAGAACNTTCAGAGTCTCTGTGGANATCTGATCACTTTTGACGCTGCAGACNTTGACCGGGGTACTTGCCNCTGCGGTCTCTTTCTTNGCCTTTGATGAAAACCATGCCATATCGNTACCTGGCNNTGATTGAATTACCACAAGCTTAGTACATGAATCCGGCTGACAANTTNCTTATTAGTATCAGGCTTTAGTGGGGTGTCAGGTTAGTCGTAANTGGCATTAANCCCAGCCCAGNCTGCGANGCTNCTGACGTTCTGGCTTTTCTTGGGTAGAATGCGCGGCTTGTTTCANTGCCGCCNNNNGGCTGGCAAATCCGGACGAGTTATGACTGAAGATCCTGGCGCACGTAAAGAGCGCACCGAATTCAACAAACTGCAGAAACGCCTGCGCCGTAACGTGGGTAAAGCTATCGAAGATTATCGCATGATAGAAGAAGGCGATAAGGTAATGGTGTGTCTTTCCGGNGGAAAGGACTCCTACACCATGCTCGATATTCTGATGAGNCTGCAGAAAAGCGCACCGGTCAACTTTGAGCTGGTCGCNGTGAACATGGATCAGAAGCAACCCGGCTTTCCGGAACATATCCTGCCGGANTATCTGAGNAAACTGGGCATNGANTANCACATTGTTGAAAAAGATACNTACAGTGTNGTGAAAGAGATCGTNCCGGAAGGCAAAACCACCTGTGGCCTGTGCTCACGCCTGCGCCGNGGCACNCTGTANGGCTTTGCCGAAAGTATCGGCGCCAACAAGATTGCGCTTGGCCACCACCGTGANGACATCATCGAAACCCTGTTTCTGAACATGTTCCATGGCGGCAAGCTGAAAGCCATGCCACCTAAGNTGCTGAGCGANGACCAGAAGCATGTACTGATCCGNCCGCTGGCCTATTGCAAAGAGAAAGACATCGAGAAATTTGCAGNNGCACGGGAATTTCCGATCATCCCCTGTAACCTGTGTGGTTCGCAGGACAATCTGCAACGTCAGAATATCAAGATGATGCTGGCGCAGTGGGAGAAAGAACAGCCAGGACGCAGTGAGAATATCTTCGCCGCGGTGTGCAATGTGGCNCCGTCACAACTNGGTGACCGCGAACTGTTCGACTTTGAAACCCTGCAGGATAAACAGGAAAANTCCCANCTGTTTACCCGNCTGGATGTTGTTCAGCTCGACGCTGTAACCATCGGGCTGAGCCTACTAAAACCCACTAAAGCCCGCTACAGACACTGCACTNTTCACTACAGCCCACCTTCCACTACAGCCCACCTTCCAGCAGGTGGGTGACCCCGAGCTTATAATCCCCCGGACCTTTCAGCACAAAATCGAAGCGATAACGGCGCTCACTGGTGACGTCTTCGCCGATGGCTGACAGCATACAGGCATCCTGCCCAAGCNTTGCCTGCGGCATATCGAATTTTACTTCGTAATCGCTCATCAGTTCTTTGACTGCAACNGTGGAGGTGGCCTGNGTCGGTGACCCTGCGATACCNCGGCGGATCCATTGCAGATACAGATGNTGNCCNGCCAGNGCNTCGGTNCGGATAAGACGGATATAGCCCTGCCCGGCATTTGAACGCCATGGGCAGACCCGGCTGACGGCATTGATTGCCACCGGCAGTTTGTAGATGTCCTTTGCCAGCTTATCGTCTTCCGCCGGGGCACTGACAGATGTCTGCGCCATAAGAGCGGGCGATACCAGCGCCATCAGGGTGAAAGCCACGAGAGAGCAGCGCTTTACCATTCTTACCTCCTGTACGCCGCGCGACCAGTAGCACGGCGTTTATCAGAAAGCCTAGCAGATGCCCGCTCTCCTGCCTGACAGGATGACGTTCAGTCGCGTTCTTCAAATACAGCGGTGGATGTCCCGCCGGTATCCCATGCCGGCTGCTGATAATGAACAGCGACAATAAAATAGGTTTCTTCCCCTTTNGGCAGACGCACACTGACTTCGTCATCCAGCGCCTTGCCCATCAGCCCGCGGGCCAGCGGCGCATCCACACTGATGTAGCCGCGCTTCAGATCAATCTCGTCTTCGCCAACAATGCGATAGCGGTGTATGGCTTCAGCTTCATCTTCCAGCTCAATCCAGGCACCGAAATACACTTTGCTGAGATCTGCCGGCAAGCGGTCAACCACAGTTACGATTTCCAGCCGCTTCTTCAGAAAACGCAGACGCCCGTCGATCTGGCGCAGACGCTTCTTACCATAAATGTATTCGGCATTTTCCGAACGGTCCCCCTGCTTGGCTGCGTCAGATACTTCCTGAGTCACCCGCGGACGTTCTTTACGCCAGAGAAATTCGTACTCGTCTTTTAATGCCTGCTCGCCCTGGGGCGTTATCAGATGTGCCCGCTTCGGCAACGGCTTTTTTTCTGTGTCTGCCATACTTTTCTTTGCTGTTCCTTATGTGGCCCGTCATCTGATCGCAACACTTTGCTGTCAGCTTAACTGAACGTCAGGGATTCTGACTCACCTGGACCTGAAAACATCATGATCCACCGTCATCTGGCCCGCTATCTGTCGATTATTGCCGGCAGCTTTCTGGTACTGCTCGGGCTTATTATCACGCCAATGCCAATTCCTCTCGGCATTATCCTGATCGTTCNGGGTCTGTCTATGCTGGTCAGCAGTCTGCCGTTTATGCGTCATTGGCTGCGCGACCTGCGCCGTCGCTATCACACGGTTTCCGCGCGTCTGAACCGTGCCAAACGCTATCTGCCGGCCTTTGCCCGACGTCTGATTGAAGACACCGACCCGGGTGATAACAATCACTGAAACACGCCAGCAGCATTCCGCACCACAGAGGATTGGTTTTCTCGCCATTAAGGCCTAGCATAGCCCTATGTCTGATTCTGATCTGTCCGCTGACAGCCTCCACCAAGCCCTTGATTTCAGTGCTCTGATTGCCCTGCTGGAGCGTATTCTGTCCTCCGGCGAAGCGATCAGCGAGTATGAGCTGATGCGCTGGCTGCAGGCCCCTGAGCAGGCGATTTTCCGCACTGATGCGTTGCAGGACCCGGTGCTGATGTTCCGCAGCCATTTTATCCTCATGCACTGTCTTTACCGCCTGCGTGAGCAATGGCAGCAGAGCAATAGCGCTGATCTGGAAATCTCTGCGCTGTCGATCCGCCGTATCGCCTTTCACCCGGATCACTCCGCCACCGGTGTGGCACAACACGATGCTTTGGCGGCTTATTACCTTGATCTGCAGAATCTGCACACAGAGCAGGATGACATAGAACAGATGCTCAACAGCTTCTGGCAGAAGATGCTGATTCCGGAGAATCAGCAGGACGATCTCGATTTACTGGAACTCTCAGAACCGGTTACCAACCAACAGATAAGACAACAATATCGCCGTCTGGCCATGCAGCACCATCCGGACCGGGGTGGCGATGAAAGCCATTTCTGCCGCATACAGGCGGCTTTTCAACGATTGAAAACACGATACTCATGATAAAAAAACTGATCCCTCTGCTTTTTCTTCTGTCCACCAGCCCGGCCTGGGCCCAGCTGGTGATTCTGCAATATCACCATGTGGACGACAGTACACCAGCCGCCACCAGCATCAGTCCGGCAAAATTTGCCGAACATCTGCAGCTGCTTGAAGACGAAGGCATGCAGGTTGTTGACCTCGCCGATGCCATGACCAGAATTCAGGCCGGAGACGCTCTGCCGGAAAAGGCTGTGGCCATCACCTTCGACGATGCTTACCGTTCGGTGTACACCCAGGCCTGGCCGTTACTTAAAGCNCGCAAATGGCCCTTTACCGTATTCGTCAATCCGGCTTTTGTGGATCAGAAATACTCCAGCATCATGACTTGGGATGAGCTGAAAGAACTGCAGGACGCCGGTAACGTCGTTGCCAATCACTCCATGCATCACAACTACCTGATCGAACGCCCAAACGGCGTGAGCGTTGATGAATGGATGACGATGGAAGTCGGTGAAGCAGAACGGCGCTTAGAGGATGAGCTGGGCACCAGCCACCGTATGCTGGCCTACCCTTATGGCGAATTTAATCTGGAAATGATCGATTGGCTGAAAGCTCATAACTATCTGGCGTTTGGCCAGCACTCCGGACCAGTAGCGAAAATCTCCCATATGCAGGCCATTCCGCGCTTCCCGGCAGCCGGCGTGTACGCCAACCCGGAGACGCTGCGCACCAAGCTGTATACCATGCCGTTCGCGATCGGCCCCGAACAGTTGCAGCAGCCGGTGCTGGCAGATGCCAATATGCCGGCATTAACACTGGCTATTCCCCTGCAGGATTTTTACCCATCACAGGTGCAATGTTTTGCCAGCAGCGAAGGGGCCATTGCCACCGAAAAGACGCAGGAAAAAACAGAAAACGGCGAACTGCTGAAAGTCAGCACCCAGGCGGCCAGGCCTATGCCTGGTGGGCGCAGCCGCTATAACTGTACCGCGCCAAGCAAAGCGCATAAAGGCTGGTACTACTGGTATTCACAGCTTTGGATTAATCAGAGTGTGAAGAAGCGCTGAAGCTTAACCGGATACCGGAGCACAGTGAGAAACAGGCAGGCAACTCAGTAGCGGATCAGTCGGGAAAAAGCTTTCAGCTCATTTTCCCGCTGCCGCCAGTCCGGCAGACAGGCCGTCATCAGACGCTTAAATCCGGGGCCATGATCAAAGTGCTTCAGGTGACACAGTTCATGCACCACCACCAGCTCCATCAGGGCTTCCGGCATCTGCATCAGTGCCAGATTAAGATTGATATAACCCTTCTGTGACAGGCTGCCCCAGCGACTGCGCATTTTCTTCACCCGCAACGTCGGGCGCTGTTCAGCAAAATCAGCAAATGCTGGCCACCAGCGCTCGATCATCAGCCGGTATTCGGTTTTGGCCTCAGCTCTGAGCCATTGATCCAGAGCGCTTTCGCGTTCCGCCTGAGACCAGTCAGCCGGCACCCAAACGGCATGGTCTGTCACCAGAAACTCATCCAGCGCGCTGATTTCCCAAGGCAGTTCCCGGCCACGAACGTACACGCCGCTTTGCTGCTGACGGTTATGCTGGTGAAATTCGTGGCGCTGACGCAGCAACCAGTCTTCGTGTTTGCGCACGAAAGTCAGCACCTCCTGCTTTGAGCATCCCAGTGGAATGCGCAGATCCACATCGCCCTCTTTGGTTAAGGCCAGGCGCATGCTCTTGCGGCGCTGAGCTGAGACGATGATGCGGATCTCATCATTACCGAGGGGCAGAACAAATTCCTGCTTGCGGGAAGCGCGTGTGGTCACTAGGATTGGCACCAGTTTCAGGAGTGAAGTATGACAGACCTCAATAGTATCCCATCCCTCAGTGAAGACGAACTGGAAACCCTTGGCGTAATGCTCGAAGACGAAGCCGAGCGCCAGGACAGTTTCGACTTCTTTGCCGTTCACGGCCTGATGACCGCGCTGATTTCAGGCCCGGTCGATTTTGAACTGCAACAGGTACTGGAGGCTGCTTTTGATGAAAAGACCGGCTTTACCAGCGCAGAATACGAACAGCTGAAGTCTCTGCTGATCAAACTCAGTAAAGAAATTCAGGCATGGCTGGATTCCGGCCAGGATTTCCCGGTACCCGCCGATCTGACATTAATGGATGAAGAAGGCGAACCGCCGCTGGAAAGCTGGGCCATGGGTTACATGACCACAGTCCTGTTACAGGAAGAGGAATGGTACAAGCGCAACGAAGATGACGTTGCCCAACACCTGTTCCCGATCATGTATGCCTCAGGCCTGTTTATGGATGAGCCGGAAATGGCGGATATCGACGAAGATGTCGAACTGTCAGACCAGATGTGCGGCAATATCCCTGCTGCCGTGATTGGCCTCTACCTGATGCTGCACGCGGAAAAGTAACGCACACACATCAGCAGACATAAAAAAACCCGGCAATGCCGCAATGCTGTTCACTTAAGCGGAGCAGCATTGCGATTCACCGGATAACGGGTTTTGCTTATCTTCACCATTCGAGGT
>PAJK01000019.1 GCA_002706025.1 Oceanospirillaceae bacterium | reverse complement strand
TATCGCCATGGTGACGATGTCCATATTGCCTGTGCGTTCACCGTTACCGAGCAGGGTGCCTTCAATACGGTCGGCGCCGGCCAATAAGGCCATTTCCGCCGCGGCAACACCACAGCCACGGTCATTGTGCGTGTGGATCGAGATGGTCACGGCCTCACGCTGATTCACATGGTCACAGAACCACTCCACCTGATCGGCAAACACGTTAGGCATGGCGCTTTCAACGGTTGCAGGCAGNTTAATAATGGCTTTGTTATCCACCGTTGGCTGCCAGACANCAATCACGGCGTTACAGACTTCCACGGCAAAATCCGTTTCTGTGCCGGAGAAGCTTTCCGGNGAATACTGAAANACCCATTCGGTCTGTGGATACTTACNGGCTTCGCTCTGTACTTTGCGTGCACCTTTTACGGCAATATCAATGATGCCCTGTTTCTCCAGCCCGAAGACTTTTTCACGCTGCACCGGAGAGGTGGAGTTGTANACGTGCACAATCGCCCGGCGCGCGCCGATCAGGGATTCATAGGTGCGTTCAATCAACTCGTCNCGGGCCTGAACCAGCACCTGAATGGTTACGTCGTCCGGAATCTGATTGTCTTCNATCAACCAGCGTACGAAGTCGAAATCCGGCTGTGATGCGGCCGGGAAGCCCACTTCGATTTCCTTAAAGCCCATTTTCACCAGCAGGCCCCACATGCGTTGCTTCTGCGCCACGGACATAGGTTCGATCAGNGCCTGGTTGCCATCACGCAGGTCTACAGAACACCAGTGCGGTGCTGCTGTCAGAGACTGATCCGGCCAGCGGCGGTCAGTTTTTTTGATCGCCGGGAAAGGGCGATACTTGCGATGGTCAAAACGTGCATTGTTCGGCGTAATCATGGTGTTTCCTGCCAGTTTTCTGCGTTAAGTCGGATTATATTNTTACTGTTTAAGCCGGATCTGTGTTTCCGNTGTGCCTCTGCGCTCTTGTGAAGTGCTGTCTCTGGCNTGTTCCCGTTTCCTCANACAACGTCAGGAAACGACTTTCGGATAGAAAGCTGAACTGGTTAACAGTATATGCACAGTATATGCGTACCATTAGCGGGAATGATTGCAAACTTGCTATTATTTNCCCTGCTTTGTGGCACATAATTTCAAATAAGTGTCGGAAAGNGGCGATTTATGCCAATTATAATTATTGACCTGATATGTCTATCAGGGAATTCACCCGGAGAGGCGCAGTGAGTACCGATTTACCCAAACTTGATCGAATTGATCTCCATATTCTTGAGTTGCTGCAGGAAAATGGCAGTCTCAGTAATCTGGAGCTGGCAGATAAAGTAGGGTTGTCACCATCGCCATGCTCCCGCCGGGTCAAAGCGCTGGAAGACAGCGGCCTGATCGAAGGCTACCGTGCGCATCTGAATGCCGGGCTGCTGGGGCTGGATCTGCTGGCGTTGATTTCCATNAGCATGGACCGCCACACGCCGGAGCGTTTTGAGAACTTTGAGCGCCAGGTCGCGGCCTGNGCNGAAGTACTGGAGTGCTACCTGATCACAGGTCAGGCCGCAGACTACGTACTCAAGATCATCGTGCGCGATATGAACGCCTTTCAGCAGTTTCTGCTCGGCACTCTGACCCGTATTGAGGGTGTGACCGGCGTACATTCCAGCTTCGTTATGCGTAAAGTCATCGACCGCAGNTCCCTGCCNCTGAAACAACGCTGAACGATACGCTTTCCTTTATGGTCACAGCGACTTCTCGTCTATACTGCTGNATGCACGCTTGTGCAGGCAATGATACAGGCACTGAGGAGTTGTTGTGGCTACCCGGCTATCATCCATCGAAAGTAAGCTGACAATTTATGTACTGATCTTCAGTATCCTGTTTGGCGTACTGTTCAGTGCTGTGCAGATTGGCGTCGACTATCGTGGCGAAAGTCAGCGCTATCTCAATAACACCGCCGAACTGCTTGAACGTCAGAGTTCACCGGCGGCCCTGTCTCTCTACAACTATGACAAGCGNGCCATGCAGGCCATTCTCGAGAGCCTGTTGCTCAACCCGGCGGTGGTTGCCGCNNGAATTCATGAGCAGGAAACCAATTTTGAAGCCCGTGCCGGANTGGGTGAAGCCAAGCTGAATCAGAGTACTGACGCCCAGTATTATCAGATGCAGAGCGTGACGCTTAAGGAGCCGGCGATCTACAGCCCGGAAGAAAAGCAGATCGGGCAATTACAGATCTGGATTGATCTGCGNCTGACCCGTCAGGGTTTTGAACAGCGGGCGATGCTGACCCTGTTGCTCGATGTACTGCGTAATGTGGTGCTGGCGGGCGTACTTATCTGGGTTTTCCGTCTGCGTCTGACGCGGCCGCTGACCCGTCTGATGACCCGCCTGATGGAAATTGATCCGAATAAACCACAGCAGTACAGCCTGTCGGTGGAAAGCAGTCTGCGTGATTCCGAACTGGATGATCTGGTCAGTAAGATGAATGCGCTGCTGACCGCCATGCAGAAAGAAGTTGTGCAGCGTCATTCTGCAGAAAAAACCGTACGCCAGCTGAATGAACAGTTGGAAGAAAAAGTTCGGGCCCGTACTCAGGCACTGCACGACACCAACAGTCAGCTGCAGAGCAGTCTGGATGAATTACAGCGTACTCAGGATCTGTTGCTGCAGGCGCAGCGTATGGCCTCCATGGGCCATCTGGCCGCAGGTATGGCCCATGAAATCAATAACCCGATTGCGGTGGTGTACTCCAATATCGCCACGCTCAGTGAATACCTGTCCGAGCTTATTCATCTGGCAGATCAGTATCAGTCGGCAGAACATCAGATCGCCGATAAAGCTATGGTGTTGGCACTGGAATCCCTGCGCACCAGTATTGATCTGGACTTTGTCCGCAGCGATGCGCCGGATCTGGTGCGCACGTCGCGCTTAAGCCTGGAGCGGGTGCGCAATATCGTCAGTGATCTGCGCACCTTTGCTGACAGCAGTGAAATGCGCAAAGAAAATGTCTCACTGGATAATCTGGTGTCTGAAGCTGTGCGCGAGCTGGAACTGGATAAAAGCGAGACGGTTAAAGTGTATCAGCTGCTAAAACAGCTGCCGGCGGTCAGTTGCAGCGTTGATCAGATACGCCTGGTCTTCCGCCACATTCTGCATAACGCGTCCGACGCTATGCCATCCGGTGGCACCATTGAAGTCGCTGGGGAACTGCAGAAAAAATATGTCTCCGTTATGATCAAAGACAGCGGAACCGGCATGAGCGAAGAGGATCTTAAATGCGCGGTGAATCCTTTCTTCACCCGCAAAGAAATCGGCGAAGGGACTGGTCTTGGCCTCACCGTTGCCTATAACATAATGCACAACCACGGTGGTGAACTGGAAATCGAAAGTGAACTGGGCAAAGGCACCACGGTCACTCTGCGTTTCCCTGTCACTGCTGCCTGAACAGCGGTCTGCTATGGCGGATATTGAAATCCGCTGTTCCACAAATCCGCAATATTTCCGACATCAGAATGATCTAACATGGCAAAGAAATCTTCATCCGGTGGACTGGTCTATTCCACAGAATTTGGCCGCGCCTGTCCCGAGTGTGGTAACCCCATTACTGAATGCACCTGTCATGGGCCTGAAGCACCTCAGGGCGATGGCATTGTGCGTGTCAGCCGTGAAAGCAAAGGCCGGGGCGGCAAAGTTGTAACCCTGGTCAGCGGAATTCCTCTGGCGGGTGCTGAATTAAAAACACTGGCCAAAGAGCTGAAAAAGAAATGCGGCGTGGGCGGTGCGTTAAAAGATGGTGTGGTTGAAATTCAGGGGGATCAGCGCGATCTGCTGGTCAGTGAATTAACAAAACGCGGTTTTACCGTAAAAAAAGCAGGCGGTTAAATTGGCCAGGGCTTTGGTTGTATATGCACACCCGCGACATCAGACGTCGCGGGCATGCCGGCGTCTGCTGGACGCCATCCGTGATCTTGAAGAGGTCACACTTTGCGACCTGTATGAAGAATATCCGGACTTCCATATTAATATCGGTAAGGAACAGCAGCGCCTGCGGGAACATCAGCTGGTGGTGTTTTTATTTCCGTTGTACTGGTACAGCGCTCCGTCTCTGTTAAAAGAGTGGCAGGACCGTGTACTGAACTTCGCTCTTGATGACGTACCGGGCCGGGCCGGGGAAGAGCATGATCCGTTAGTCGGGCGCATGCTTTGGGTGGTTACTTCTGCGGGCGCTTCCTTTACGTCGTTCAGCGAAGAGGGCGGTAACCGTCATCCTCTGGACGCTTATCTGCTGCCCTATGAACAGACCGCCCGTGTCTGTGGCATGGCCTGGCAAAAACCATTTACCGTGTGTCAGGCACGGCGTAAACCGCAATCTGTGCTGGAGCAACAGGCGCATTCCTTCCGCAGTATCCTGCTGGAAAAATTACAGGAGCTGAGTCATGCATAACGATTCTTTTATGCTGCAGGCTTTTGTATTTTTATTATCTGCAGTGATTGCTGTACCTCTGGCCAAACGTATTGGTCTGGGATCGGTCATGGGGTATCTGTGTGCCGGTGCAGTGATCGGACCTTTTGGTCTGGGGCTGATGGGGGACGACGTTGAAAGCCTGATGTCGTTTGCTGAATTTGGCGTGGTATTAATGCTGTTTCTGATTGGTCTGGAACTCGACCCGTCCGTGCTGTGGCGTATGCGGGTGAGTGTGCTGGGCCTCGGTGGACTGCAGGTGGTGGTGACCACACTGGTGTTTTTTCTGGCCGGGATAGCGCTCGATTTCAGCTGGCAGGTGAGCCTCGCCGTTGGCTCCATTCTGTCATTGTCTTCTACTGCCATTGTGCTGCAGACACTGGAAGAAAAATCTCTGTTAAAAACCGAAGCCGGACAATCGTCTTTTTCTGTGTTGCTGTTCCAGGATATTGCGGTTATTCCGTTGCTGGCCATCCTGCCACTGCTGGCCATGGATTCGCCTGCACTGGCCAATAAGGCTGATCATGTTCCGGGCTGGGAAACAGCACTGAAAGTTATTTTAGTGGTGGCAGCAATCGTTTTTGTCGGCCGTCTGGTGAGCCGCTATCTGTTCCGCATTATTGCCGAAACCCGCATGCGTGAAACCTTTACCGCCACGGCGCTGATGCTGGTGGTGGGAATTGCGTTACTGATGAACACTGTTGGCCTGTCACCGGCGTTGGGCACGTTCGTGGCCGGTGTGGTTCTCGCTAACAGCGAATATCGCCATGAACTGGAATCGGAAATTGAGCCATTTAAAGGTCTGCTGCTGGCGCTGTTTTTTATCTCTGTTGGCGCCAGTATCGACTTCGAATTTCTGCTCGCCCATCCGTGGCTGATCAGTGGATTATTACTGGCGCTGATATTTGGCAAAATGCTGGTTCTGGTCATACTGGGCTGGCTGTTCCGCTTAAGCGGCAAGAGTAATTCTGTGTTCACTTTTGGTCTGGCGCAGGGCGGTGAATTTGCTTTTGTATTGTTTTCCTTTGCCCAGGATAACCGCGTATTAAGCAGCGATATCACCGCACCTTTAACCGTGGTGGTAGCATTGAGTATGGTGGCTACACCACTGCTGATGAATATTAATGAACGCTGGGTATTACCGAAGCTGTCGGGTAACGTCGGCCAGCCGGATGTACCGGATGAAATTGATACCCACGACGCCCGTGCGATTGTGGTTGGCTTTGGTCGCTTCGGACAGATCGTTGGCCGTATGCTGCGTATCAGTGGTTTTAATATCACCATTCTTGATCACGATGCGGTACAGATCGACACCGTGCGTAAGTTTGGCCACAAGGTATTTTTTGGCGATGCGTCGCGCCCGGATCTGCTGGTTTCAGCGGGTATCGAAGAAGCAGAATTGCTGGTCATTGCTATTGATGATCATAACCGTGCGGTGGATCTGGTTAAGCTGGTTAAGCGGCATTTTCCGCATATCCGCGTTCTTGCCCGCGCCCGCGGCCGTCATCAGGCGGTGGATTTAATCCGTGCCGGTGCTGACCATGTGGAGCGTGAGACGTTTTATTCGGCGCTTATGCTGGGGCGCAGTGCCCTGCAGGCGCTGGGCTTCCGCGCCTATCAGGCGCGCCGCTCCGCTGAGCTGTTCCGTCATTACGATGAACTTATGCTGCAGGAAATGGTGGAGTCGCCGGACGATGAAAAAACCCGCCTGAATATCGCCCGCCAGAATGGCCGCGACCTGCAGGATCTGATGCAGACCGATATGTTGTCTGAGGTGGAAAACCAGGAACAGAACTGGGACCGCAGCTGATTAACTGCTGCTTTCTGCACTGTGTCTCGACTGTCTCTGAACTGTGTCTGGACTGTCTATGAACAGCAAGCCCGGCTCACAATCATGTGAGCCGGGCTTTTTTATCGGTTTATATACCGCTGTCAGAGCGTCTGCAGGTGCGGTATCAGCTGTTCGCGGATGCTGTCCGGAATAGCCACGGATTTTTTCGCATCGTGATCAAAGTGAACCATGATGGCACAGCCTTTGGCGCCCAGTTTACCGTCCTGCCAGGCTTCGTGAGCAATGGTCATGGAGCTGTTACCCAGCTTCTGAATATAAGTGCGCAGTTCAATATCGCGCCCATAAAACAGCTCACCGAGATATTCCACTTCAATTTTGGCAATGATCAGGTGCCAGTCCTGCGGATTAAGATCCGGGGTAAACATCCGGAAGACCGGGGTGCGGCCCTCTTCAAACCAGACCGGCAGAACGGTGTTGTTGATATGCCCGAGGGCATCGGTGTCGCCAAAACGCGGCGAAATGGTCAGAGTCCACATGCTTGTTATTTTCCTGTTTATTGCTGATAGCAGACATAGTAGAAGCTAACGTCCGCTTTGTTAACCCAGACAAGGGTCTGACGGCCACTCTCAGTCGCTGGTCATGCGGCTGTCATCGGATTGTTCAGAAACTGTCATAAGGCCGTACCAATCTTCCGTTGATAGCAGGCGCTCTTATCTTATAGCGCGGCAGCTCTTTACGACGTTGAGCAGGGGAGATGTTATGGAAGATGTCATGTTATTTATCGAGCGTGGTGGGGAAGTGGTGTATCCCATCATGCTGGTGATTTTTCTGCAGTGGATGTATCTGATCGAGCGCTTAATTTACCTGAAACTGGTACACCCCTCCCGCCGCAGCAAAGCCATGCAGGAATGGCAGTTACGCGCGGATAAGCAAAGCTGGAGCTCAAGACAGATTCACGACGATCTGCTCGGCGCACTGCGCATGGGGCTCGACAGCGGCTTTCCCACCATTCGCATGTTTATTGCGATATGCCCGCTGCTGGGTTTGCTCGGCACCGTAACCGGCATGATCGAAGTATTTGATGTGATGATGCAGTTGGGTGCCGGCAGCCCCAAAGCCATGGCATCCGGAATTTCCAAAGCCATTCTTTCCACCGTGGCTGGTATGGTCGGGGCTATTTCAGGCTTACTCGCACAGTCGGTTCTGCTGCGTATGTGTGAGCGTGAAAAGCGCAGTCTGGAGTCGACACTGAGTTTCTGATTCCGCATCCCTTCCCGTCTGAGTTCAGCAGCCTTTCCTGACGGAGTTCAGCAGTGGAGTTCACTAGCAGAGTTTAATTGCAGCTGCGTTCGCTTAAACGGCCACATCCGTTATTATTCCGCCATCGGATACAGGTGGCGTTATGACAATCCAGCAGCAGTTAATTACAGACGATGAACAGGGCATGCGTGCCGCACTGGCACAGGCACAACTGGCATATGATGCCGGCGAAGTACCTGTGGGGGCTGTGGTCGTTCTTAATGGCGAAATCATTGGCGCAGGTTATAACCATCCTATTTCGGGGCTGGATCCAAGCGCTCACGCGGAAATGGCAGCCGTGCGTAACGCCGCACAGAACATCGGTAATTATCGTCTGCCCGGTGCGACCCTGTATGTCACNGTAGAACCCTGCACCATGTGTACCGGGCTGTTAATTCACAGCCGTATTCAGCGGCTTGTGTACGGCACCACCGAACCCAAAGCCGGAGCGATCGAGAGTGCCCTGCAACTGCCGCAGCAGCCATTTTATAATCATGTGATGGATATTCAGGGCGGGGTGCTGGCAGAGGAATGCTCGACCCTGATGTCGGAATTTTTCGCTATGCGCCGCGAGGCAAAAAAACGCCTGAAGCAATCGCTTCAGGCGGCAGGGAAGTCTGCAGCAGATACGGGCGAGGGAGAGACAGACCCGGATGCTGCAGATGAGAGATAAGACAAATCAGCAATAAAAAAAGCGGCATTAAATGCCGCACAGAAAACTCACTAAAGGAGTGGAGGAATCACCGTCACCAGTGAAGAAGACAGCTGCATCGAAGGATCGCCTTCTTCCGGAAACTCCTGGTGTTGTTCACGTTCTTCGTTCCACACCAGGACGTCGTAGTAACGACGGATATTCTGTACGTAATCCACCGGTTCCTGACCACGGGCAAAACCATGGCGGGTGTAGCGGTAGTAACGTTTCTGACTCAGCAGTGGCAGGGATTCTTTTACATCGATCCACAGATCCGGATTGCCACCGGTTAATTCGGTAATTTTGCGCGCGTCGGTCAGGTGACCATAACCTACGTTATAAGCCGCCAGTGCCATCCAGGTACGGTCTGGTTCCTGAACATTCTCCAGACGGTCGCGCAGCTTAGCCAGATACTGGCTGCCGCCCATAATGCTCTGCTGCGGGTCCAGGCGGTTTTTAATACCCAGTTCGCGGGCTGTGTTACGGGTCAGCATCATCAGACCACGAACACCGGTAAAGCTGCGCGCCTGAGGATTCCAGTGGCTTTCCTGGTAACCAACAGCGGCCAGCAGACGCCAGTCGATCTGGTGCAGTTCGGCGGCTTTTTCAAAATCGGCTTTATAAGTACCCAGCTTTTTCTCGGTTTGGCTGAGGAAGCGGCGGGCACCCACGTAATCCAGTTTATCCAGATGGCCGTAGTAACGTTCTGCCAGGTTGGCCATCAGATTGATGCTTTCTTCCGCGTTAAAGAATTCGCTGGCGGCATTAAACAGGCTGTCGTCACGGCTGTATTCAAATGCCCAGCTGATGTTCTGCTTTTCGCTCAGATCAAACGCCACGGCCAGATTAGGAAAGTAGGCCTGCAGTACGCGGAATTCGTTGGAATCTACTACGGTAAAGTCGATGTTGCCGGAAGCCACCATCTGTAACAGGTCTGATACTTCCAGATCCGNGCTTTCGCTCCAGCTCAGTTCAGGAACCTGAGTGGCCTGCCAGATGCGCAGACGTTCAGAGTGGCTTGAACCTTCCGAGACAACCAGCTGACCACGGGTCAGATCAGTTACCTGTTCCGGCTTAATGCCACCACGGCGGTAGATTACCTGTTCGGAAATCTGCATATAAGGTTCGGAGAACCGTACCCAGCGATCACGATCCGGTGTCTGGGCGAGGCCGGCCGCCGCAAAGTGCGCGCCTCCGTTCTCCAGGGTGCTGAAAACGTCGTTCAGGTTTTCCGCAACTTTTACCTTCAGCTCGACACCCAGATGATCGGCGAACGCTTTCGCCAGTTCATATTCGTAACCGGTTGGGCCGGTACGGTCTTCATAGTAGGTGGTCGGGCTGTTGCGGGTAATCATCACGATTTCACCGGCCATACGGATCTGCGCGACATTGTCAGGGCGCACGCCGCCAGTCAGCGTGCCGAAGCACACTGTCAGCAGTGCCGCTAATGTCAGTAGACGTGTTATGCCAGAAATCATGCCAAAACCTGAAGTTGTGCACTATTATGGTGCANAATTTGTTAATCTGGGCCCATTTTGCCGTGAGCTTGCATAAAAAACAACCTATGACTGTGATAGATTTCACTAAAACTCAGATGNCTGTGACAGTTGTATGGCAGGTGTGTGACTTAAGTCGTTGAAAATATTGTGTTTCTTAAATGGGAACTTTTTCNGGAATAAGTAAGTTGAAACGAATTGTTGCTGAATTCTCAATTATTGCCCATTTATAGTGCGNTTTGTTTCGTTGGCTGTTTTACCGCGGCNGCNTGTGTCCCGNTCCTTCGANTGACGATGCTGAGTNGATCGTGATAAAGGATCTGCAGGAACGGCTGCCGGCTGTTNTGAAATAAAGATTCAGGCAGGCTTTGCGCCTGAAAACGACATTAGTCAGGGCTAAAACCTGACCAAATCTGGTGTGCACAGCCGCTCTCCGGTATCATTCGCGCTCATTTTTTGCCCTCACTCTCTGGAGTAATCCCGCAATGCTCGAGCTGCGTGGCGCACCAGCGCTTTCACCATTCCGTCAGAACAAAGTCCTGAACAAGCTGCAGCAGGCGCTGCCGCATGTGACCGGTGTTTATGCCGAATTTATGCACTTCGCAGATCTGTCAGCNGAGCTGACTGAGAGTGAGCGTCTGGTTCTGGAGCGTATCCTGCGCTACGGCCCGAAGGCNGAAGTCAAAGAACCTGCCGCAGAGATGCAGTTGGTGGTTCCACGCTTCGGTACTATTTCACCATGGTCATCGAAAGCGACGGATATTGCGCATAACTGTGGTTTAAGCAGCATCCTTCGTCTGGAACGCGGCATTGCCTACTATATAGAAGGTGCAAAAANCGAAGATCGCGACATTATCGCTTCTTTATTACANGANCGCATGACCGAAACNGTGCTGAGCAGCAGCGCCGCAGCCGAAGCGCTGTTCTCCCACGCTGAACCTGCGCCACTGACCACNGTGGATATTCTTGCCGGTGGCCGNGAGGCACTGGTAGAAGCCGATAAAAATCTNGGCCTGGCACTGGCCGACGACGAAGTCGATTATCTGGTGGAGAACTTCAACAAGCTGGGCCGTAACCCNACCGACGTTGAACTGATGATGTTCGCCCAGGCGAACTCTGAGCACTGCCGCCACAAAATCTTTAACGCCAGCTGGACCATCGACGGCGAGGATCAGGATAAATCCCTGTTCCAGATGATTAAAAACACCTACGAGTGCTACAACGAAAACATTCTGTCTGCCTANAAAGACAACGCCTCCGTTATCGTTGGCCCGAANGCCGGTCGNTTCTTCCCTAACCCTGGAACAGCTGAATATTCNTACCATCAGGAAGATATGCACATCCTGATGAAGGTNGAAACTCANAACCACCCGACCGCCATTGCCCCNCATTCCGGTGCNGCNACTGGNTCNGGNGGTGAAATCCGTGACGAAGGTGCNACCGGCCGTGGTTCCAANCCNAAAGCCGGCNTAACCGGTTTTACCGTNTCCGANCTGAAAATNCCGGGCTTCGAGCAGCCATGGGAAAGCCACTACGGCAANCCAGAGCGTATNGTTTCTGCGCTGGATATTATGATCGACGGCCCATTGGGCGGTGCGGCATTTAACAACGAATTCGGNCGCCCGAACCTGTGCGGTTACTTCCGNACCTTCGAGCTGGAACANGACGGNGAAGTCCGCGGTTACCACAAGCCNATTATGATTGCCGGTGGTTACGGCAACATCCGTGGCGAACACGTGCAGAAGGGTGATATCCCTGTTGGCGCCAGCCTGATCGTTCTGGGTGGCCCGGCCATGCAGATTGGTCTGGGTGGTGGCGCGGCGTCTTCTATGGCGTCTGGCCAGTCCAATGCTGATCTGGATTTCGCTTCTGTACAGCGTGAAAACCCGGAAATGGAACGCCGCTGTCAGGAAGTGATCGACCGCTGCTGGCAGCTGGGCGACGCTAACCCGATTGCCTTTATTCACGACGTAGGTGCCGGCGGTATTTCCAACGCTTTCCCGGAACTGGTGGGTGATGCCGGTCGCGGTGGCGAATTTGAACTGCGTAACGTACCGAACGACGAGCCGGGTATGAGCCCGCTGGCGATCTGGTCGAACGAATCTCAGGAGCGTTATGTTCTGGCGGTAGCGCAGGAAGATATGGCGAAATTCGACGCTATCTGTGCCCGTGAACGAGCGCCTTACGCTGTGGTTGGTTACGCCACGGAAGAAGAACACCTGACCGTGACCGACGAACACTTCGGCAACAAGCCGGTGGATATGCCGTTGCAGGTTCTGCTGGGCAAACCACCGCGCATGCACCGCGATGTAAAAAGCAAAGCAGCAAAAACCGAAGCCTTCAGCAGCGCGGGTATTGATCTCGCCGATGCGGCTGCCCGCGTACTTAAGCTGCCGACTGTAGCGAGCAAATCTTTCCTGATCACCATTGGCGACCGCTCCATTACCGGTACCGTAGCCCGTGATCAGTTTGTTGGCCCATGGCAGGTGCCGGTGGCCGACGTTGCCGTGACCACTTCTTCTTACGACACCTACGCCGGCGAAGCCATGGCTATGGGTGAACGTACTCCGGTCGCACTGTTGGATGGCCCGGCCTCCGGTCGTCTGGCCGTGGCCGAAGCGATTACCAACCTGGCGGCAGCGCCGATTAACAAGCTGGCAGACATTAAAATGTCCGCTAACTGGATGTGCGCGGCTGGCCACGAAGGTGAAGACGAAAAACTCTACGCCACTGTAAAAGCTGTGGGTATGGAGCTGTGTCCGGATCTGGAAGTGACTATTCCGGTGGGTAAAGACTCGATGTCGATGAAAACCCGCTGGCAGGATGAAGGTGCGGACAAGGCCGTCACCGCACCAGTCTCTCTGATTATCACCGGCTTTGCTCCAGTGACCGACGCACGCAAAGTGCTGACGCCACAAATAAAGATAGATGCTGGTGGAACTGACTTGGTGTTGGTTGACCTTGGCCGTGGCCAGAACCGTATCGGTGCTTCCTGTTTTGCTCAGGTATTCGGCAAAGTCGGCGATGTACCGGCGGATCTGGACGACGCAGAAGATCTGAAAGCCTTCTTCGCTGTGGTTCAGGGCCTGAACGCCGACGGCAAACTACTGGCTTACCACGACCGTGCCGATGGTGGTCTGTTCGCCACCCTGACCGAAATGGCATTCGCTGCGCACTGTGGTTTGGATGTGTCTATGGATCTGCTGGCAGAAAGCCAGGACGATCTGGCCGCTGCTCTGTTCGCTGAAGAGCCGGGCGCTGTGATGCAGATTAAACGCGCCGATGTTGAAGAAGTACTGGCGCAGTTTGAAGCCGCAGGGCTGGGTGATTGCACCGCCGTGATCGCCACACCAAACGACGATGACCAGATTACCTTCAGCTTCCAGGATGAAGAATTCCTCAGCGAATCCCGCGTTAACTGGCAGCGCCTGTGGGCACAGACCAGCTATGAAATGCAGGCTCTGCGTGACAACGCCGACTGCGCCAAACAGGAATTCGACGCTCTGTTAGATGCCGAAGACCCGGGTATTCACGCTGAGCTGACCTTCGATATTAACGAAGACATCACCGCTGATCTGCCAAACTCAGATTCTGCCGATGCACCGAAAGTGGCGATCCTGCGTGAGCAGGGCGTGAACGGCCAGATCGAAATGGCAGCCGCTTTCGACCGCGCCGGCTTCCGTGCCGTTGACGTACACATGAGCGATATTCTCTCCGGCGCCGTCACTCTGGAAGGCTTCCGCGGCCTGGTGGCCTGCGGTGGTTTCTCCTACGGTGACGTACTCGGCACCGGTGAGGGCTGGGCCAAATCCATCCTGTTTAACGAACAGGCCCGTGGCCAGTTTGAAGCCTTCTTCCGCCGTAACGACACCTTTGCACTGGGTATCTGTAACGGCTGTCAGATGCTCTCCAACCTGCATGAACTGATTCCGGGTGCCGAGCACTGGCCACACTTTGTGCGCAATATGAGCGAACAGTTTGAAGCCCGTGTCGCCATGGTCGAAGTACAGGAATCCGACTCCGTATTCTTCGCCGGTATGGCAGGCTCGCGCATGCCAATCGCCGTGGCTCACGGTGAAGGCCGTGCGGAATTCGCCGACGAAACCGACATCGACGAACTGGCTGGCCAGATAGCCCTGCGTTACACCGACAACTACGGCAAAGTAACCGAACAATACCCGCTGAACCCCAACGGTTCACCACAGGGTATTACCGGCCTGACTGCTGCGGATGGCCGTGTGACCATTATGATGCCGCACCCTGAGCGGGTTTTCCGTGCGATTCAGAACTCCTACGTGCCAAACGAGTGGGATGAAGATGGCGCCTGGATGCGGATGTTCCGTAATGCGCGGGTGTGGGTTGAGGAGAACTGAGGTTCTCTGAGATCTGTGTTTGACTGAAAAGGCCGCTTATGCGGCCTTTTTTTGTGGGTGGGTGGGCCGGTGTTTTCTACGGCTGCTGAGCGAGTTACACTCGTGTTGTTGAAATATTGGAAATTACTTCAATTGGTCGCACTTTGCTTTTCGATAGAAAAAATCAATGGTCGGGAAAAGGATAGAAATTTTTCTGAGTTAATCTATATGTTAACCTATAGGTCTTTAATTGAGCCCCAAAAAGTCTAACGTCAATGATGATGAACTTACGATCGAAGATGAGTACATAGGTCGAAAGTACAGAGTAGTGCATTGTGTCGGGGCGAAAGCCTCACTAAAGCAAGCGTTAATCTCTCTTACGAAGTCGAGACGTAGGTCAATGCAAGACCGGTTGGCCGCTTTTTTTAAACGTTTTGCCGATGGAGAGCGCCTGTCTAGAGATAGCTTTCCGCCAGAAGGTGATCTACCGACGAGCAGTGGGGGAGTGAGTAATGGAAAGTTCTATGCTTTTAAAAAAATTCCTTTAAGAGCTTACGGCTGGCATTCCAAGTCAAAGCCAGATGTTTTTTACATTAGCCATTATATATACAAGGATTTTGACGACCTAAGTGCTGCAGATATTGATAGGGTCGGAAAAAATTGGAAGGCATTAGAAGAGAGGTAAAGTCGATGAGTGATGCAAGAGATTTATTCTACGGCAGCGATTACAAATATTCTGATTCGGAAGAGCGTTCTTATCAGCGTAGTGATCTTATTGTTAATGTCACCGAAGACCTGCTGGTCGCGATGGAAGATTTGGATATATCGAAAAGTGAATTGGCAAAAAGACTTAGCAAGAGCAAAGCGTATGTTTCGCAGATCCTGGACGGTAGTCGAAATATGACATTGGGTACTCTTTCTGATATCTGCTTTGCGCTTGGTGTCAAACCGAAAATAATAATTCCGGTTAAAAGAGAATGCACTATTGTTACTTCTGCTTGGAGAAATAGTGTAGATATCTCTACAGAAAGCAAAAGAGTTGTAAGCTCTTCGGTTACGAAAATCCAAAGTGTACATAAGTGGGGTTCAGTGGAGAATGCTGCATGACTACGGAGTCTGATTTTTTACAGAAGGCTCAACAGGCTTTGATGTTTGAATCGGTTTTACTACGTGACTCAAAAATCAATATGAAAGAATCTATTGATGTTAGAGATTGGAGTCAGGCTAAGATAATAAATCAATCCTTGAGTGGTGTTTATGCTATTAAGCATGAAGAAGCTGAAAAAGAGGATGATGGAAGTAGGTTTTGGATTTACACGTTCTTCTATGAAACTGGAATTAGATGCGTTCCTGAACAAGAAGAAGCTGATAGCAGTAATGAAGATTACCAGCCATTTTTAGAAATTCGGGTTAAGTGGTCTGTGCGTTATTGGTCTAAGAGTGCTTTGCCTGAAGAGTCTCTTCACGCATTTTCAGTTGATAATGTTGGCTATCATGTATGGCCATATTGGAGAGAGTACGTTCAGTCTACGTCAGCGCGAATGGGGTTGGTTGATAATGCTCCTAGGATACCTTTGTACACTAAGTGCACTAAATAGGGACTCGTCCTAGGGCCTGTTAACACTAATTTTGATAGAATATCGTGATTATGGAAATCACAAAATCTCAGTTTAAAATTATCGAGCACCTGCTTCCGCTGCAGCGAGGTAACGTAAAAATACCCAATCTACAGGTCATAAACGCTGTTTTGTACGTTGCTGAGCATGGTTGCAAATCAATAAAGATTAAATGAGACAGTCATGATAAGAAGATAGAACGAGTTTTCTTGGATGGCTGCTCTCGAATTAATAAATAAGACAGTCATAATAAGAAGATAGAACCAGTTTTCGTACATGGCTGCTCTGGCTCTTCGGTTTAAGGAATTAAATGAGACAGTCATGATAAGAAGATAGAACCAGTTTTCTCACATGGCTGTTCTGATTTACGAGTTTATAGGCGTCTTTTGGAATTTTGGTATCGGAAAAAGGCCAGAATTGCAGTATTAGGCGACTACAGGCAGATTGCAGGCACGGTAGAGCCTGCCTGTTCAGGCATTTGAGGGGACTGACTATTTGAAGCGGTTAACTCAGTAGTTTTTGGCTGGATCTTAGTCCGGATGCTCTGAATCGGGATTTGCCATGACAGAAGTGTTTAACTTTCGCTTTAAGTTCGTATGCTAAAATAAATAAGACAGTCATGATAAGAAGATAGAACCAGTTTTCTTGCATGGCTGCTCTGGCTCTTCGGGTTAAGAATCGTCTCTTTGAAATAAATAACAAAATAAACAAGACAGTCATGATAAGAAGATAGAACCAGTTTTCTCACACGGCAAGAATAAATAAGACAGTCATGATAAGAAGATAGAACCAGTTTTCTCACATGGCTGCTCTGGCTCTTCGATATTACCGCTATCTTGCCGCACGCTTCGTCTAGATACGTAACAAGAATAAATTAGACAGTCATGATAAGAAGATAGAACCAGTTTTCTTGCATGGCTGTTCTGACTCTTCGGGTTAAGAATCTTCTCTTTGGAAATTTGTCATCGGGGAAAGGCCAGAATCACAGCTTTAAGTGACTACTGGCAGATGGTAGGCACCAAATAAATAAGACAGTCATGATAAGAAGATAGAACCAGTTTTCTTGCATGGCTTTTCTGCTTTTCGATCTATGAGGCGTCTTTTTGGATTTTGGTATCAGGAAAAGGCCAGAATTACAGTGTTAAGCGACTGCTGGTAGATTGCAGGCACGGTTGAAATAAATAAGACAGTCATGATAAGAAGATAGAACCAGTTTTCTCACATGGCTGCTCCGGCTCTTCGATAATACCGCTATCTTGCCGCACGCTTCATCTAGATACGTAACAATACCTACTGAAAAACACGATCCTGAATGAGCAGGTATGAATCGCCTGATCACCCTGCAAATCAGGTGTGGCAGAACTCACTGTGTATAAATCATATATATTCTTAATGGGGAGAATAAATGAGACAGTCATGCTAAGAATAGATAGCCAATTTTCTTGCATGGCTGTTCTGCTTTAAGAATTGATGGGCGTCTTTTGGAATTTTGGTATCGGAAAAAGGCCAGAATTGCAGTATTAGGCGATTACAGGCAAATTGCAGGCACGGTAGAGCCTGCCTGTTCAGGCATTTGAGGGGACTGACTATTTGANGGGACTGGGTTAACTCAGCAGTTTCTGGCAGGATCTTAGCCCGACAGTTCTGAACCGGGATTTGCCGTTACAGAAGTGCTTAACCTTCGCTTTCAGTTCGTATGCGGAACCAACCAGGCCTTTGAACTCACTCTCGAAGTTCTGAGTCATGTAAAGCCAGTGCTCCNNATCAATANCTAAGCGGNTTAATGCTGGCGGGAGATTGGANTCTATCTTTCCNCGTTTNCCNTCTCTNATCTGCTTACCNGTCCAGTCAACCAGCTCAATGTAATCTGTCAGGCGCATGNGNATNCCATCGGGCATTTCCTGNCGTGGATTNCCGGCAAAATTAAGCAGNTCCNGNANNTGCTGAAATGGGTGGTTAGGGCTGGAAGCTTTCTTAGCNTTNAGGCTGCGTTTCNTTATNGAGGTAAAGTCAGAAGTTTCNGGAGTTTTNGCCATACTGGCACGNACNGGNTTCAGATCTACGTAAGCCATGCAGGCAGCNANAGCTTTTTCATCCANTAANGCCTGGGATTTAAAGCGTCCTTCCCAGAAATGCCCGGTGCAGTCGTCCTCTTCATTGGCCATGCGGGCGATGGTTTCATTCAGCCGGCGCATAAACCAGCTGACAGACATTAATCTTTCCCGCCATTTAGACACATAATCGGAAACCAGATCCTTTTCTGGTTCTGACAGTTCATCACCTTCCAGATACTTGTGCGACCATAAGGTGCCTTTGTAGAGCTGATGCCAGCGCTCTATAACCTCTCGGGCAGACCAACTCTCAGCCTTTGATTGGTTGATATGAAGAACGACATGGAAGTGGTTAGACATAACGGCATAAGCTGCGATATCTACAGCATATATCTGCGCTTGTTCGAGAATCAGGTTTTCGATCCAGCCTCGACGGTGTTCAAAATTGCGTCCGTATTCATCACTACCACACAAAAAGGCTCTGCGTACACAGCGGGATACACAGTGATAGTAGGGGGTTGCTTCAAGTGATATCAGCTCTTTTCTTGGCTTGGGCATCTCGTGATCCTTCACGTTCCGGCTATGACATTCAGAATAGTGAAGGACTGAAATTTTTGTATCGGACAACCTTCTTACTATGACTGTCCACATAAAGAAAACGGTAATGTGTTCAATAAGATCGCTGTATTTCTGTTGAATGACCTCACTGAATTTTAGTCCAGNGAGGCCAAATTGTTATCGTCTTAAAACATTCCATTATCGTTAGCAGATTCTTCAGGGATAGCCTGAGTTGTATCCCAGTGTTCAACGATTTTTCCATCTTTCAAACGGAATATATCGGTAATGGCATTGCCACGGGTACCAGGGTCACGTACAGCATGTACATGCAAAATCACGTGATCATCATCGACAAAAACGGATTTTATTTCGCTGTGCGCATTGGGATGTACTTTCTTCAGGTAGGCGACGAAATTACGGAAACCTTCTTTACCGTCAGCAGCTTTTGGATTGTGCTGAATGTATTCGTCCCCGATCAAAGCAATCGCTGCATCCGCATCTTTCTGATTGATCCCTTTCTCATAGAAATCGAGCACAACCTGTTTGTTAACCCGCTCCTGCTCAGTGTAGTGGTTATCAGCAGTTTGAGCCCAGCTGCTAAGGGGAGATGCAATCAGGGTCATACCTAATACGAGAGTACGAAGGTTCATAGCCGTTCCTTTGGTAGTTAACTATCTGATTCGTTGGAACGGTTCAGGGTAAATTGGTTCTTGATCTCAGCAGGACAGTCTGGTGTAAGGACATGATAAATAGGCTGCCTTGACGGGCTCTGGACTAGGTATTGTAGATGCTGGCTAGCTAATACTTCATACGTTCTTCTTATTATGACTGTCCATGGAAGGAAGTCGTGGAGCCTGCTTAGTCAACAATTCATACGTTCTTCTTATTATGACTGTCCATAAAAGAGATTCATGCGTTCTCCTTATTATGACTGTCCATAGAAAAGAAAAACGGGCCGTCAGGCCCGTTGGTATGCAGATATCAGGCGCAGGCTTCTGTTCTGCCACCATCATCCATCAAACTGAGTTCCAGTCCGGACGCGGTCGCTGTAGCGGGTTTTGGCGCCACTTTTTTTACGGCAGTAGGTTTGGCTTCTTTTTTGTTGTCACCAAGTTTGATGCGCAGGCGCAGGTTGTTTTCGGAGTCGGCGTTTTTCAGTGCCTGTTCCAGGGTGATTTTTCCCTGCTTATAAAGATGGTAGAGAGCACCATCAAAGGTCTGCATGCCGAGGTTTTCGGATTTGGTCATGATCTCTTTAATACCGGGGAAATCGCCTTTGATAATCAGGTCTTCGACGGTTTTATTACCCAGCAGAACTTCTACAGCTGCCGTCCGCTTNCCNTCTTTGGTTGGAATCAGGCGTTGNGAAATAATCGCTCTCACGTTCTGGCCAAGGCCNANCAGNATCTGATTACGNCGTTCTTCCGGGAACATATTCACAATACGTTCGAANGCCTGGTTGGCGTTGTTTGCGTGCAGGGTNGAAATAGCCAGGTGNCCTGTCTCNGCAAAGGCCAGAGCGTGTTCCATGGTTTCTGCATCACGGATNTCACCAATCAGGATAACATCCGGCGCCTGGCGTAAAGTGTTTTTCAATGCTGCTGCATAGCTTTTGGTNTCNGTACCCACTTCGCGCTGNTTGATAACACTCTTCTTATGTTTNTGNACAAANTCAATCGGATCTTCAATNGTNATNATNTGACCATANGTGGTGGCATTNCGATGATCAATCANNGCNGCNANTGAAGTCGANTTACCNGAACCGGTACCGCCTACAAACAGAATCAGGCCACGCTTAGCGTTAATCGTTTCTTTCAGAACCGGAGGCAGANTAAGTTTNGCGATATCNGGGATTTCGGTATTAATATTTCGGGCAACCATAGACACTTCGTGTTGCTGTTTAAAAATATTAATGCGGAAGCGGCCAGAAGAATTCGACAGCGCCATATTCAGCTCCATTTCTTCCTCAAACTCCTGCTTTTGAGCATCCGACATAATTGCGTAGGCAATTTTTTCGATATCGCCCGGGCCCAGTACGTCACGGCTGATGGGCTTTAATTGTCCCTGGAATTTTGCACAGGGTGGAGCGCCTTTGGTCAGATACAGGTCGGAGCCATCATGTTTTGCCAGAAGGTGAAGCCAGTTGTCGATATTCATGTGAACTCCTTGTTCGCTGCGCTGTGTTACATATTTTTCTGTTTTGTTTCAGCTGGTTACTTCTGTTGACGAAATGAATTGTCTTCATACCAGCCACGTTGCAAAAAATATTAGCAGTACTGCTGAACCCTTATTCAGCTATTATTGCGGCCTTGCTCACAGAATTACGTTGTAACAATGACAAAGCGTTCACGGTAATACGCTCTGAGCAGAGAAGCTGCCTGAAGGTTACGAAGCTGTTCCTGTTCGGGAGATTCGTATATAGCGGGATAGTCTGTAGCAGGCGTATCTTTATACAGAATTTATGCCGCCAGTAGCTGCTGCTGGCGGCGTTTTCGTGGTGTTGAACGGTTGACGAACGTTTTACAGGCTCTGTTTCTGTTATCGTTAAGCTGTTCTTTTTGACCGAGATTACTGTTTAACGGAAGGTGACCATGACGGGAAATTCAGATGCTGCTCCGCTTGCCGGCGCGGTTCAAAATCTGGATGAGAATACATTTTCTCAGTTTGTCCGCGGCGCGCAGAAGCCGGTTATTGTGGATTTCTGGGCAGATTGGTGTCAGCCGTGCCAGCAAATGCTGCCAATACTGGAAGAAGCTGCTGTGCAGCTGGACGACCGCGCGATCTTTGCCAAGGTGAATACGCAAACAGCACCAGCAGTGGGGTTTCAGTACGCGATCAGAACCATTCCCACTCTAATTCTGTTCAGTCATGGTCAGGAAGTCGGGCGCCGCGCGGGTGTGCACACGGTTGCTCAGTTGCGGCAATGGCTTGATTCAGTCAGTGAGCCGATCGAGAAATAGCTCCTCCATGACTGTCGTTTATTCTGTTGTCATTCAACCTGCTCTTCTGTCTGATGATTAGAGTCAAATGTAATTCAGAGCAGCTTAAATCTTTCTGGTTGCTTGTTTTCTGAGCATTTTTTCATCTCGAGCGATCAGAGCATTTCAGCGGATTTCCATGCTGAAGTTCTTTTTTTACCAGCGATTCCCTCTGTTTTCGCCTCTTTATGTTTTGCCATTATTGACACTTTACTTGACAGGAGCATTCCTTTGTCGGCCCTTTGAAGCTTAAATCAAAGTCCGGTATGGTAAAAAGTACTTACAGTTCTAAATAATTGGGTGTAAATACAGGCCCTGAGTACTATGACTTCAAGCATTTCTACCGCCAGCGAATCTTCTGCATTGCAGCCGGAAAGTACGTCAGCTGGCCCAGATTCTTCCGCAGCCAGTGCAATCAAACTGGAGGTCCGGCATCTGTTTAAGGTCTTCGGTGAGCCCCCTCAGGCCGCTCTGGATCTTATTGATCAGGGCGTAGATAAAGACGACATCTTTGCCCGTACCGGTCTTACTGTCGGGGTTAAGGACGCCAGCCTGAGTATCCGTGAAGGTGAAATCTTCGTCATCATGGGCTTGTCCGGATCGGGGAAGTCCACTCTGGTACGCCTGTTAAATCGCCTGATTGAACCAACAAGAGGGCAGGTTTTGATTGATGGCGAAGATATCGCAGCCATTGATCAGAAGCAGTTGCGCGAGGTACGCCGCAAGAAAATCAGCATGGTATTTCAGTCTTTTGCTCTGATGCCGCACATGAATGTGCTGGATAACGCAGCGTTTGGCCTGGAGCTGTCAGGCGAGCCTGTGCGTGAGCGACGTCAAAAAGCCCAGAATGCGCTGGAACAGGTTGGCTTAGGTGCCCATTCCCATTCCTACCCGGATGAGTTATCCGGCGGCATGCAGCAACGGGTTGGTCTGGCGCGCGCTCTGGCTAATGACCCGGATATTATGCTGATGGATGAGGCCTTCTCGGCTCTCGATCCATTGATCCGTACGGAAATGCAGGACGAGCTGGTAAAACTGCAGACCGAACAACGCCGTACCATTGTATTTATTTCTCACGACCTGGATGAAGCCATGCGCATTGGTGACCGTATCGCCATTATGCAGAATGGTGAAGTGGTTCAGGTCGGCACACCTAACGATATTCTGGAAAATCCGGCCAACGATTATGTGAAGTCTTTCTTCCGTGGCGTTGATGTCTCGAATGTCTATGCGGCTCAGAATGTTGCAGAAATTCAGCCCAATATAACCATTGAAAGCAGCGCCAGTGTTGAGCAGGCAAGAGCACAATTAACCGACAGCGGTATGGAGTACGGCTACGTTGTGGATGGCGAACAACAGTTTGTTGGTGTTGCCTCGCTTGCAGAGCTGGATAAAGAAAAACCGTCTGCACCTGTTCAGGCGCATCTTACAACAGCAGAAGATGCGACAACCGCTGAAGCAGAGACCCCGGTACGCGAATTAATCTCCACCGTTGCGCAGTCTGACTACCCGGTACCTGTAGTGAAAGAAGGTGAGTTTATTGGCAGCATCACCAAAGAGAAATTACTGGAAACACTGGATCGTGAAGAGAGTGATGGTGAGGGGAGTAAAACATCATGAGCGACGAAAATAATCCCTTTGCTGGTCAGTCTGAAGAGGCTGCATCAAACACGGCAGAAGACACAAACCCGTTCGCAACAGAGAGCAGTGCAGAAGCAGACCCGTGGGGTAATTCTGAGCAATCGGAAGCGAATTTTGCGGCTGAGTCCTGGCTGCAGGATGACAGTGTGCAGGAAGCCACTGAATTTACGTTAGCGGATCCCTTCCCGGAAGCCTGGATTCCGCTACAGGATTGGGTGGAGCATGGCCTTGATTGGGTGGTTGATCATTTCCGTCCATTTTTTACCGGGGTCAAAGTTCCAATTGATGCCACGCTGAATTCCATCGACATGTTGCTCAATGCAACTCCGCCACTGTTGATGATCGCTGTTTTCACCTTGCTTGCATGGCAACTGGCTGGCGGACGTTTAGCGATCAGTACCGCAATTGGCTTGTTTGTGCTGGGCGCTATCGGTGCCTGGAGTGAGGCGATGACGACCCTGTCGCTGGTATTAACCTCGGTATTCTTCTGCATTTTACTCGGCTTGCCGCTGGGTATCTTAATGGCGCGGCATGAGAGCCTTAATCGCTTTTTAAGGCCAACGCTGGATGCCATGCAAACCACACCAGCCTTTGTTTATCTGGTGCCTATTGTGATGCTGTTTGGTATCGGTAACGTCCCGGGCGTGGTGGTGACCATCGTATTTGCCATGCCCCCTGTTATCCGTCTTACTAATCTGGGGATTCGTCAGGTACCGGCGGATCTGATTGAAGCATCCTCTTCTTTTGGTGCCAGTCCGCGCCAGATGCTTTTCAAAGTTCAGTTGCCGCTGGCGATGCCAACCATTATGGCGGGGGTTAATCAGACGCTGATGCTGAGCCTGTCTATGGTGGTTATCGCTTCAATGATTTCTGTCGGTGGTCTGGGGCTTATGGTACTGCGTGGTATTGGCCGGCTGGACATTGGCCTTGCCGCGGTTGGCGGTATCGGTATTGTTATTCTGGCGATTATTCTTGATCGTCTTACTCAGGCGCTGGGTCAGGATGCCCGTGCCCGTGGTGTCCGTCACTGGTATCAGACCGGTCCGGCCGCGCTGTTGCTGCGGTTATTTTCCGCGGATAAATCCACACGTTGATCTTTTTCAATCCCTTGTTTTGATCTGGCGATTATCAGATCCGTTAATACGCGCAATCAGGAGATATTTATGAAACGCAGTCCAGTTACCAACGGTATTCTATCCGGTATGTTATGCAGTGCAGCAACGCTGGGATTAACGCTGAGCAGCACGGCGGCGGCGGAGTTACCAGGTGCCGGCGTCAGTGTTCAGGCTTTCCACAGTCCAATTGCTGAAGAAAAATTTCAGACCATCATTGTAAATAAAGCGCTGGAGAAGCTTGGCTACGATGTGCAGGAAATTAAAGAGGTGGAATACAGCGCTGGCTATACAGCTATTGCCAACGGCGATTTAACCTATACCACGGTTAACTGGTATCCCCTGCATAACACCATGTATAAAAACGCCGGTGGTGATGATGTGTTCTTTCGTCAGGGGGATTACATCAAAGGGGCTGCTCAGGGCTATCTGATGGATAAAAAAACCGCGGATAAATACGGCATCACTAAGATCACTGATCTGAAGAAACCGGAACTGGCCAAACTGTTTGATACCAATGGTGACGGTAAAGCCGATCTCGCTGGCTGTAATGCGGGTTGGGGTTGCGAAGGTGTGATCGAATATCAGCTGGACGAATTCAAACTGCGGGATTCCATCAGTCATAATCAGGGGCAGTACGCTGCGATTATTTCCGACACCATTGCCCGTTATAACGATGGTGAACCCGTGCTGTATTACACCTGGACGCCTTATTGGGTATCCGGCAAGCTGGTACCGGGTAAAGATGTGGTCTGGCTGGAGGTGCCTTATTCGGCCAATCCGAATGGTACCGACACCGCGCTGGCCAATGGTAAGAACTATGGCTTTGATATCAACTCTGAGCGTATCGTGGCGAACAAAGCCTGGGCTGAGAAGAACCCGGCCGCAGCCAAACTCTTCTCTGTTATGAAGTTACCGATTAATGCGGTGAACGCAGAGAATATGATGATCGCTAATGGAGAAGACTCGATTAAAGACATCGAACGTCATGCTGAGCTATGGATTAAGGCGAATCAGAAGACTTTCGATGGCTGGGTAGCTACCGCGATGAAAGCTGCTGAATAAAACTTCAGTCAGCTGAAGCCGGGCATTGCCCGGCTTTTTTATATGTCAGCAACAGACTTTCTGAGCATATTGAGTTATCTATTGCTGCGCTGATGAGCAAAAATCCGGTATTCTCTGACCTGAGTTCTATTCATTGTTTACGGGTTGGCTGAGGCCAGCCCCGGAGACCGATACCATGATCAAACCGATTGCTGTGGCATTGATGTTACTGCCGCTGTCTGCATTTGCTGAAGACGATGTAAAACTGCTTGAAGCTGGCCAGGAATCGGCCTGTAAGCTGGTTAAACAGGATGTGTGTAAAAGCACCAGCATGAAGCCGCAGAAAGAATGTATGGAGTGGCACCAGGAGCATGCAGCTGATGCCAAAGCGGATGCTATGGTAATGCGCGGCTCGGAAGAAAGCCGTCGCACACGTCCTTCGTTATCCGGCAATAAGATGGTAACGACGACAGCCATTACTGCTGACTACTATCAGTGTGGCTTTAAAGAGAAAAGAGAAAAAGCCATGAGGGCTGTGAATAAAGCTGAATACGGTGTTGATCACTTTGAGAAACGTCTGAAAAATCTGGAAAAACTGAAGAAGAAAGGTCTGATCACTGAAGAAGAGTATCAGGCTCAGCGTAAAGAGATCATCAGCGACATCTGATCGTCTTTTCCAGCTCCGGCCTGTAGCCGGGATCAAAAGAGGCCGCGTCAGCGGCCTTTTTTATTGCGGCAGCGGTTTGACCATTTTATCCGGCTACCGCTTTCTCTGGCTGTAGTTTTCTTGGGCTGTAGCTTCTGTTGGTCAGGCTGGCTGATCACTCTTCTTTACGCAGGTATTGCTGCATGCGCATGGCTTCTTCACGGGATATGCCGTGTTCCAGATCATCAAATATATCCAGCGTGACATCAGCCTTCAGAGCCTTCAACTGAGCAAAAGACTGCTCTGCCTGGCGCACATCCATTACCCGGTCGAGACGGCCGTGCAGCAGATGAATACGTACCCCTTTGGCCGGGCTGGAAGGCTCTGCAGCAAAGCGGCCGGATAAGGCAAAGATACGTGCAGCGGGTTGTTTGTCGACCATTTGCGTCATGCTCAGAGCCATAATCGCACCCTGTGAGAAGCCGATCAGAGTGGTATTCTCGGCGCCGAGATCACTGACAGCCTGCCAGTTTTCAATACAACGGATAAATTCTCCCATCGCCTGTTCAACCCGCTGTGGACGGTTTTCTTCCGTCACATTTTTTACCGAAAACCACTGGCGTCCACCTGGCGCGAGATCAAAGGCATACGGTGCAGCGACACAGATAACCGAAGCCTCCGGCAGAGTAGCAGCGATCAGTTTGGCCAGTGGTGCCATGCTTTGTGGTTGACTGCCAACGCCGTGAAACAGCATATACAGGTGTTGTGGGTTGGCTGGTTGATTAACCAGAATGGGTTCAGACATGAGGAGCCTCATTTAAGTGGGGGAAGTATTCAGTGGACGGGAATAAAGCAGGCAGCCGGGGAATCCCCGGCTTTAGGTTTGCTGTCACCTGTAGCAGGTCGATTATCGTTTACCCGGCAACATGGATTCCATAGTACCGTCTTTGTCGATTACCTTGTGTTTGATGGCAAAGAATATATGGCCGGCAATAACCAGCAGCATAAACCAGGAGCCCCAGCGGTGAATGGGGCCGGCGATGGCCTGAATAGCTTCGGATTTATCAACCAGAGGTGGCAGATTAAACAGGCCTGCAACCGGAATCGGATAACCGGCCGAAGAGCTCAGAGTCCAGCCAGCCAGCGGAGTAATTATCATCAGGGCGTACAGCAGGATATGACCGCCGTGGGCAGCTTTCGCCATCATTGGGCTCATGCCTGTCAGTTCTGGCGGACGGTGGGTCAGGCGCCATGCAATGCGCAGCGCAATCAGGAAAATGGTGATCGATGCAATCTGCTTGTGCAGAGTAATCAGGCTGCCTTTGTACTCATTCAATGCCTGATCGGCACCATATTCAAAGGTGGATGAATACAGACCAATGGCGCTGGCGACGATGATCAGGAGTGCCATCAGCCAGTGCAGGGCTTTGGCGGTTGCAGTGTAAGAACGGACAGAATTTTCCATAAAGCTTCCGGATAGTGTGTTATTGGATATATCACTGCCAGGCTCGCTCAGAGGGCGCTGAAGGGTATAGGCAGCCACTAAGCACTGTGAGTCTGGCAGGCGGTCAGAGCAGGGTCATCATAGCGAAAGTTACAGGGTTAAAAATCAGAATTAATGGGAACAAACGTTCTGAATTTTCGAAATATCTACACCATTGATAAGGGAATCGGTATAGCCAGCAGACGCCGCCCGGAGCAAAAGGAACATTGGTGATCTGTCTGTCCGTTTATGTCGTATTAGCAACAGCCGGGAATTTGCTCAGAGTTCAGAGCGAATTTTATATCTATATGATTTAAAAGGTTTTTATAATTTCTGAATGATCGAGCTGCATAGTGGAAGGCGTTCCGCTGCTGGCCGGATTCTTGCTGACCACCTGTCGGATAAGTATCTGATGGGAGCCGTCTGGTGGTTGCTCTCAGGTTAACAGCGCGCGGGCTAAAGACAGAACAGGGAGCGTATTTTGGCGAATCTTAAGTTTTATATGACACCAGGCTCATGCTCAACCGGCATCCATATTCTGCTGGAAGAATGCGGACCGGTATTTGAAGTGTATCTGGTCAACCTGATGGCCGGAGATCAGGATGCGGCAGAGTACCGGAGTTTAAACCCCAAAGGCACTATTCCAACTCTGGTGCTGGAGGATGGAACCGTACTGACTGATTTTCTCACCATCACGCTGTGGCTGGCGGAAACCTATCCCAAACGGCAGCTTTTACCCGAGTATCTTTTGCAACAGCTGCATCTGATCAGCATTGTGAATTACGTGGTTAACACGATTCACGGCCAGGGTTTCACCCGGATATTCACCACAGATAAGTATTCTGAACTGCCTGCAGAGCAGGAGCGGATTCAGCAGCAGGGACGCAAAATCGTCAGTGATGGATTTGAGTTAATAAGCGGTTGGCTGGGGCAGCAGGAATATCTGCATGAAACATTTTCCATAGCGGATGCGGCGCTTTTTTATACCGAATTCTGGGCGGTACATATCGGCCTGACTTTGCCGGAAAACTGCCTTCAACACTATAAAACTATGCTTAAACGTCCATCGGTCGCTCAGGTTCTGATGGAAGAAGGGTACGGAAAAATGGTGGCTGAGGCGATTAAGTTATGATGCAGATTGATCTTACCAAAACCCTCACCAAGGTACTTTTTCAGCATATAAAACCAGCACGACATCCACAGCCGGATTTACACTGGCGAACGGAATCGGCGTTAATCGGTAGTGATTTCTGTGTCGCGGCGCAGGAAGTTAATAGCGGTTACCTGATGATTATGTGCGGATTGGATAAACATGATATCCGCTATTTTCCGGAATATTTTGCCCGCCGCATGAGTAGCGAAATCATTATCATGTGCCGCAACATCGGTCTGCCGGATAATAAACCACTGCGTGACTACATCGCTCGTATGGCGCTGCAGCAGTTCTATTGTATGGATCCGGAAGTGGTCAGCGGTGGACCTCTGTTAAAAATTCTGGAGAAACTTGAGCGGCGTTTTCTGCACGAAAGGCAGCCTTTGCCTGTTGAAGCGGATGCCGCTCTGGAGTTTACCTTTCCACTTAATTGCAGTATCCCCCGCGATGGTTCAAAACCTTCAGCAGCTCAGGCGTTGGCAGAGCGCTGCCGAATTCTGGTAGGTGAACAGATGAAACTGGAGGCCAATAAATCCGTGATCAGCACGGAAGATAATATCGTGCGGGTGGATTTTTCTCAGGCTCGCTGATCGTTAACAATCAATAGGAAGCGCAGCTTCGGCTGCGTTTTTTATTGCCTTGCGATTATGCAAAACCGTTCGTGCAAAAACCGTTCAGGCAAAACCGTCGCCTGACCAATGAGCAATCCGGGTCTTTGCCTCTGTGCAGAGGCATTGCCAAAGAAACTGGCCCGTATCGCCTCAGGTGTTAATTGCCACTTATAGGGCTGAATGTGTCATCTGTGAATGCGTCAGCGGCAATCAGGAGGAAGATGGCTGGATAGTCGTAAATTATTGAGAGAAAAGACAAAATAAACCTGTTGGTCAAGTGTTTACACTGCTTACATTCAAGGTAGACTTAGCCTCCCTTATTTCCGTACCGGGTTTCTGTTATGCCAAAGAAAGTCAGAATTCTTATCGTACTTGCTGTCGTTGCGCTTGCTGCCGGGGTTTGGTGGTGGATGCATCAAGGGCGCGAAGAAACCGACAACGCGTATGTTAAGGCTGACATTGTGCCGGTTATGAGCCGGGTGTCCGGCAGTGTGCAGGATATAGCGGTAGCGGAAAACCAGATGGTCACCAAAGGTGACCTGCTGATTCAGCTGGACCCGGCACCGTTTCAGGCTCAGGTGGATCAGGCTGCTGCGTTACTGGCTCAGGCCAGCGCCAACCTTGCTCACCTGGATGAAAGGGTAGAAGCGCAGAAGGCGCTGGTAGAGGCGGCAACCGCCAGCGTGGCAGCGGCAAAAGCGGACTGGCAGCGCACGGGCCAGCAGCTGGATCGTCTGAAGCAGCTGCAAGGGAAACAATATGTCGCGCAGGATGATCTGGACGCTGCTGAGCTTAATCGCACCGCATCGCTGGCACGTCTTAATCAGGCCCGCGCCCAGCTGGCCTCTCAGGAAGCCAATCTGATTTCCCTGCAGGGAGAACAACCGCAATTACAGGCCGCGGTTGATAAAGCCGCTGCTGATCTGAAAAGCGCTGAGCTGAGCCTGCAATACACCAGTCTGCTGGCGGCACGGGATGGCGTGGTAACCAGTCAGCAGGTGCAGTTGGGGCAGATGGTCAGCCCGCAGTTACGCCTGTTCAGTCTGGTGACTCAGCCAGTCTGGATTTATGCCAACTTTAAAGAAACTCAGGTGGCGGATATCCGCGTTGGCCAGAGCGTAGAAATTCATGTGGATGCGCTGGACGGCAAAGTATTTAAAGGCAGGGTAGACAGCTTTTTTGCAGCAACCGGCTCTGAATTTGCGTTAATTCCGCCGCAGAATGCGACCGGTAATTTCACCAAAGTGACTCAGCGTTTGCCGGTGAAAATTGTATTCGATGACGGCCAGGATCTGAGTCTGATCCGCGCCGGTATGTCGGTAGTCGTGACGGTTATTACCGGGTAGTCTGTCATGAGCAGAGGCGACGTACCGGTTAAACACTGGCTGGCCATTGGTGGAGCCCTGCTGGGTTCCTTTATGGCCATTCTGGATATCCAGATCACCAACTCTTCGCTGAAAGATATTCAGGCGGCGTTGGGTGCCACGCTGGAAGAATCCTCGTGGATTGCAACCTCCTATCTGGTGGCGGAAATGATCGCTATTCCACTGACCGGATTTTTTGCTGCCTGGCTGTCACCACGTCGTTACCTGCTGTGGAATACCACAGGTTTTATTATTTCCTCGCTGCTGTGTTCCTTCGCCTGGAATCTGGAATCCATGATTGTGTTCCGCGCCATGCAGGGCTTTACCGGTGGTGCATTAATTCCCATGGCATTCACCTTAATTCTGCAATTATTACCGCTGGAAAAACGTCCGCTGGGGATGGCGTTGTTTGGTGTTACCGCGACCTTTGCTCCGAGCATCGGCCCAACCTTAGGTGGCTGGCTGACCGAAGCATTCAGCTGGCACTATATTTTTTATCTGAACGTGATTCCCGGTGTGGTGGTGTTATGGCTGCTGGCGGAAGGTCTGGATAAACAGCCCGGCGATTATGAGCAGCTTAAGCGCATTGATGTGTTTGGTATGGTAACCATGGCATTGGGCCTTGGCTGCCTGCAGGTGATGCTGGAAGAGGGCTCCAAAGACGATTGGTTTGACGCCGAATATATCCGCTGGCTGGCGGTCATTTCTGCCGTCAGTCTGGTGTTGTTTGTGCGCAAGCAGCTGACCACTCAATACCCGCTGGTGAATCTCAGATTATTTTACAGCCGTGATTTTTCACTTTCCTGCGTCACTTATGTGGCATTGGGGGCTGGCCTGTTTGGTTCTGTTTATCTGGTGCCTTTGTATCTGGCCTCGGTGCATGACTATACCGCACTGGATATTGGCCTGGTGCTGATGTGGGTGGGTTTCCCACAGCTGCCGTTTTTCCCTCTGATTCCGCGCATTATGCAGAAGATCGAAGCCAAGTACCTGGTGGCGTTCGGCTTTGCGGTGATGGGTGGCAGTATGTTTATGAACATTCATATGACCACCGAATACACCGGCGCCTACCTTATTCCGGCCCTGTTGGTCAGGGCACTGGGGCAGCCGTTTATTATGGTGGCTTTATCTGTGATGTCGGCACAGAACCTGAAACCGGAAGACACTGCGTCGGCTTCAACACTGTTTAATGTGATGCGTAATCTGGGCGGCGCTGTCGGCATTGCCGTATTGGCGACTCTGTTATCAGACCGTACGGATTTTCATTTGCTGCAGATTCAGCAAAGTGTCGTCAGCGGCACTCAGGCGGCGGCAGAATACATGCACAATATGGGCATGATGCTGGGCATTCATGGCGGTCCGGAAGAGCAGAAATACGGCATGCTGATGGAAGAGATGACCAAGCAGGCGATGGTAATGTCGTATAACGAAGCCTTTTTTGCCCTGGGCAGCATGATGCTGATTGCCGCACTGGCATCGCTGGCGATCCGGTCCGCACCTGTAGGTCAGGATGGGCAGGGTGCTCCGGCAGGAGCGCATTAAGTCCCGCAGCGCCCAGGTATTTTAATTCACGTCGAACCCATTTTACGTCGAATTAACAGTCGAATATAAATGCGCAGGGTATTTGTTAAGCGGCTGATAAATACTCCGCCAATAAATCAAATACCCGTTTTACTCTGGGATTAGTCCGTAGTTCTCTGTGACTGACCAGCCATACCGGTAATGTAATTAATACGCCGTGTTGTGAATATGCCCGGCGCAGATCCGGGTCGGCATCGCCGATGGCTTCAGGCAGCATAGCCAGACCATTACCCTGTTTAATTAATTGCCATTGCAACATCTGGAAAGGCGTTGTTATCTGAATATCCGCTTCGCTTATCGGCCATCCGGCACTGTTGAGCAGTTGTAAGAACCTGGGGTTATCATCAAAGGCAATCAGCCTTGGGCGGATATTCGGCGTGTTTTTCAGTGCCTGAATATAGTCTTTATGACCGTACATCCAGATGTTTTCTTCTTTTACTTTTCGCGCAATTAAATCCGCTTCCTGTGGACGTACACTGCGTACCGCAATGTCGGCTTCGCGGCGTTTTAAATCACTGATGTTGTTGGTCACCAGAATTTCGGGCTGAATACCAGGTTCACTCTGCTGTAATTGTTGAATAAATCCAGGCATATGGAAGAAGGCATCGGTTTCACTTACTGACAGAACGACAGGCCCCTGCAGCTGTTGTGACTGTCCGGCTGCGGATAATGAGAAACGGCTGGCGGCGTCCCCCATGGCCTGTACATGACGCAGCAGATAGCGTCCGCTTTCAGTCAGCACCAGACCTTTCCCCACCCGCTCAAACAGGGTGACACCGAGTTCACTCTCCAGTGCTGATACCTGGCGGCTGAGGGTCGGTTGGCTCATCTGCAGTGCCCGGGCGGCGGCAGACAGGCTGCCGTGTTCTGCGGTGGCGAGAAAGGCGCGGGCGTGGTTCCAGTCAAAGTCTGACATTCTGCATATCCTTTGCGATTAGCTGCCTGATGCAAGCAGCTTCTGATTTATGTATTCATAAATGAATACATCGTATGCGATTTAAGGCAATTTAATATCCGGTAGTGAATAATCATACTGGCTCTTATTGATCAGGCAAAGACCATTCAGGAGAGCGTATGACAGGGTGTAAAAGAGAGTACATGACAGAGCTGCCCGTGCGGCGGGTGTGCATTATTGGCGGTTCCGGCAAGCTGGGGCAGTATCTGATTGAGCACTCGCTGGCCAAAGGCTGGCAGGTGAATACTGTGTGTCGGGAGCGCAGCACTGGCAAGCTCCGGCGCTTTGCCGACCGGATACGAATTTTCGCTGGCAACACCAATGACTGTGGCGTTGTTAAGCAGGCGGTGCAGGGCTGTGATGCAGTCTTCTGTGTGTTGGTGCCCTGGGGTGTCGAAGGATATGCCACGGGGACAGCGCAGGCACTGCTTGACCACGCCCCAGATCATGCACGACTGATCTTTTCCTGCGGCTGGCATATCCGTCACAGCGACAAAGATTACTACAGCTGCTGGTTTAAGCTGCAGGTCTCGCTGTTCTCTGTGTTAGCGCGCTGGCTGAGGTTTGCCGATATCAGTGATCAGGAGCGGGCCTGCGAGCGCATATTTGCGTCCCCGCGCCCATGGACCGTGGTTCGTTGCAGTGACCTGGAAGAGGGGGCCTCTCAGGGCCTGCCTGTGTGGCGGCCGGATGTGGGCGACCCGGCGCTGGCCGCTAATCGTACACGGCGTACGGATTTTGCGTTATTTATGACAGAGGCCGTGCAGGAGCGGACGTTGATTCATCAGGCGCCGGCGATTTCCAGAGGTGTGGATGCCGTGTCTGTGTTGGGATCTGGATGAGTTGCGGCGACGTTTCGGGGTTAAGTGCCGGGGTTAAGTGCCGTGCTTAAGTTGGGGCTTGCAGCGGAGGGCTGAGAGAGCAGGCCGCCAGCAGGCAGCCTGATCAGATTCAGAGTGCAGAGATGTCTGTTACTCTTCCATCATCAACGGAATACCATCAAACAATTCACGCATGCCGTCAGACCAGGCACGACGCAGTTTGATGAAGTTCTCATCGTGCTCGTCGATACGACGGATGCCCGGGCTTTGCAGGGCGTCGTTGTAGTATTCAATCACATCCAGTGGCAGACCCACCGACAGGTTACTGCGCAGGGTGGAATCCATGGAAATCAGTGAACACTGCAGTGCGCGGTTCAGTGGTGTGCTGAAGTTGATGATACGGTCCAGAATCGGTTTGCCGTATTTGCTCTCACCAATCTGGAAGTATGGCGTGTCTTCACAGGCTTCAATAAAGTTGCCCTGCGGATAGACATGGAACAGACGCGGCTCATCACCTTTGATCTGACCACTGACCAGCATATTGCAGCCAAAATCCACGCCCTGATTCTGCCCGGAATCGCGGGTGATGATTTCACGGATGGTTTTACCCACCAGTTCCGCCACATCATACAGGCTGGGCACGTTCAGAATGTGGCGCTCGGCGCTCTTAATCTGGTGCTGCAGCACGGTAATAACACTTTGGGTCGTCGCCAGATTGCCCGCACTTTGCAGGAATATGACCCGTTCACCCGGTACTTCCTGTACATGCAGTTTGCGGAAGCTGGCAATATGATCCACGCCCGCGTTGGTGCGGGAATCGGAAGTCAGAACCAGTCCGTCTTTCAGTTTCAGCGCGACACAATATGTCATGAGTTAGTTCTCCCAATGATCCGTCCGGCCTTCTTCCGACGTTGTATTTAAGGGGCTTACTTACTATAGCTGGTTAATTAACGACCAGAGTAAGCAGCACTTTCTGTTGAGCCGGTGCCGAAGGAGCGCGAAGGTTGCCCCACGGATCAGATTTTGTCCAGTGTCTCTTAGGGTTGTTTCTTAATCAAAGCTGACTGAGGCGTCAGCTTTTTAATTGTGCCTGGATGTGTAATGGCGGATGACCCTGAACAAGCCTTCTATTAAACTTATATACTTACGCAAAACTTATACAAAAAGTGCAGGAGACAGTCCGTGACCGCTCAGCAAACTCCGCCGTTTGGTGTTCTGCTTGCCAACCTGGGTACCCCAAAAGCGCCGACGGCAGCGGCCGTTCGTGAATATCTGGCAGAGTTCCTGTGGGATCAGCGCGTAGTCGATGTTCCGCGTCCACTCTGGTGGCTGATTCTTAACGGCATCATTCTGCGTGTGCGCCCCGGGCGGGTGGCGAAAGCCTATCAATCGGTCTGGACAGAAGACGGTTCGCCGCTTATGGCCATTTCCCTGCGCCAGCAAAAAGCATTGAAAGAGGCGCTTAAGCAGGCTTATGGCTGCGATATTCCGGTGGCTCTGGCCATGACCTATGGCGAACCATCCATGGAACAGGCAGGGCTGGAGCTGCGCAAAGCCGGTGTGGAAAAAATGCTGGTGCTGCCGTTGTATCCGCAATATTCCTCCAGCACGACCGCAGCGGTGTTTGACCGTCTGGCGAAAGGCCTGGGCGCCTGCCCGCATCTGCCGGAAATGCGCTTTATTAACGAATACCACGTGCATCCGCTATACATCAAAGCACTGGCGCAGTCAGTGCGTACTTACCGCGAAGAGCACGGCAGCGGCGATAAACTGCTGATGTCCTTCCATGGGGTGCCTGAGCGTTACGAACAGAAAGGTGATCCTTACCCGGCCCAGTGCCGGGCAACAGCGGCCGCTGTTGCTGCAGAACTCGGACTGGCCGATGATCAGTGGCTGTGTTCCTTCCAGTCGCGTTTTGGTCGGGAAGAGTGGGTTAAACCTTATACTGATGAAACCCTGAAGCAGTGGGCGCAGCAGGGCGTCGGACGGGTGGATGTCATCAGCCCGGCATTTGCCGCTGACTGTCTGGAAACCCTGGAAGAGCTGGAAGTGGAAAACCGCGGCTACTTTATGGAAAACGGCGGTCAGGATTATCACTATATTCCCTGCCTGAACGACAGACCGGAGCACATTGCTCTGTTAACTGAGCTGGTGCAAAGCAACACGTCAGGCTGGCTGATACAAAGTACCCCTGCAGGCTGACGCTGAACGCATAGCCTGCGCATATACTCCCATCTGTTTACCGGCAGGCAAAAGCCGGTTATCGATCTGTACAGGATGATCATGGCCTGCTGCTCCGGGCTGTGGAATCATCCTGCACTCAGCTGACCCTCTTACTCAGATACAGACAGCAGCTGACACAGATAAATACAGCAACGATAACAACTCAGCGTCAGATTTTCTGTGGCTGTCAGGCAGCTCAATCCGACTACCAGTCAGACCACCAGACAGAAAACCAGTCAGACCAACCAAAGATCATCCATTACCGGGGCATCCGCTATGACTCAATCCCATTCTTCCCGCATTCAGTGTGATGTGCGCGAGCATATTGCTTACGTGGCCATGAACCGCCCGGATAAGCTTAACGGGCTGGATATGGCCATGTTCACGGAGATGATTGCCACGGCTAAACGCATTCGCAAAGACCGTGACATCCGCGCGGTGGTGTTATCCGGTAACGGTGATTCTTTCTGCGCCGGACTGGACTTTAATGCCGTCAGTAAAAATCCGTCGATGATCCCGAAGATCTTTCTCAAGCTGCCCTGGAGCAAACAGAATATCGCCCAGCAGATTGCCCACTGCTGGCGCGATCTGCCAGTGCCGGTGATCTGTGCCATTCATGGCAACTGCTTCGGCGGGGGGATGCAGATTGCGCTGGCCTGTGATTATCGTATCGCCACGCCGGATGCCAATTTATCGATCATGGAAATGAAGTGGGGACTGATTCCGGATATGAGCGGCATGGTCACACTGTCGCGCTTAACCCGTGTGGATATCGCTCAGGAGCTGACCATGACGGGGCGTCAGTTTCCGGCGACTGAAGGCTTTGAATACGGCCTGATCAGCAGGCTGGCAGACGATCCAAAGGCAGAAGCCGAAGCGCTGGCGCAGGTGATTGCCAGTAAATCACCGGATGCTGTTGCCGCTGCCAAATATCTGTTTAAGAAGACCTGGAAGGCCGATACCTGGAAAGCACTGCGCTGGGAGCGCTGGGTTCAGGCGCGCCTTTTGGGGCGTAAAAACCAGAAAATTGCCATGGCCAACGGTCTGGCGAAAGATAAAGAGCCAAAACCTTTCCGCCAGCGTCAGAGTTTTAAGTAAGCGGTATGTGTTTGCGCCGGAAGCAGCAGTACTTATGTATAGCCTGCTTTCGGGTGCAATTGCCGTGCTGAAGCCGTAAAGTCGAAACAAATAATAAGCGGGAGACACCTATGTCACCGGCACGACTGACGTTACTCACCACCATTGCCATGCTGGCGTTCGCAGCTAATTCACTGCTTAACCGCATGGCGCTGACAGAAACCGATATTGATGCGGCGAGCTTTACCTTAATCCGTCTGTTCTCGGCGGCCTTGTTTCTGCTTTTATTTTTACTCTGGCGGCGCCAGATTGCATCGACAAAGAGTGCATTGACCGTCTGGTTTAAGACGCTCTGGCAAAATGGCAGCTGGTGGTCTGCGGCGGCACTGTTGCTGTACGCCGGTGGCTTTTCCTTTGCCTACCGTGAGCTGACCGCTGCGACCGGTGCTCTGCTGCTGTTCGGAGCGGTGCAGGCAACCATGATCGCATGGGGTTTATGGCAAGGTGAGCGGCCGAACCGTATTCAGCTGCTGGGTCTGATCTCCGGGCTGGCCGGTGTCGTCTGGCTGCTGCTGCCGGGGGTTTCTGCGCCGGATCCATTGGCCGCCGTACTTATGCTGGCAGCAGGTATCAGCTGGGGTATGTATTCCCTGCGTGGTAAAGGCAGTAAAGCGCCTGTCGCCAGCACAGGTGCGAATTTTATTCGTGGCAGTCTGCTGGCGCTTCCGCTGGGTGCACTGCTCATGCTTATTCCCGGTGCGATGGAGTTTCATCCTGACTCAGCTGCAGGCGTTGGTTATGCGCTGGTCTCCGGCGTGCTTGCCTCGGGTGCCGGTTATGCTCTGTGGTACAGCGTTTTGCTAT
>PAJK01000018.1:32717-92560 GCA_002706025.1 Oceanospirillaceae bacterium | reverse complement strand
TCTGAACGACTGATCTCAGAGCCATAATCGTGATGTTTTAAAAGTGACCGAATATGAACGATAAAGTGGAAAGCCAGTACAAATCGACGCTGAACCTGCCTGACACCGAATTTCCGATGCGCGGCAATCTGGCAAAACGCGAACCGGATATGCTGAAGCGCTGGGAAGAAACCGGCCTGTATCAGAAAATCCGTGAAGCCCGTGCAGGTCGCGATAAATTTATTCTGCACGATGGCCCTCCTTATGCGAACGGCAATATTCATATCGGTCACGCCGTTAACAAAATTCTGAAAGACATCATCGTTAAATCTCAGACTCTGGATGGCAAAGACGCGCCATATGTACCGGGCTGGGATTGTCACGGTCTGCCGATCGAGCTCAAGGTTGAAGAAAAAGTCGGTAAAGTCGGCGATAAAGTCACTGCATCTGAATTCCGTAAGCACTGCCGCGAATACGCTGCACAGCAGGTTGATGGTCAGCGTCGTGATTTTAAACGCCTGATGGTATTGGGTGACTGGGATAATCCTTATCTGACGATGAATTTTAATTTCGAGGCGGACATCATCCGTACTCTCGGCAAAATCATCGACAATGGTCATCTGCACAAAGGTTTCAAACCGGTTAACTGGTGTCCGGATTGTGGTTCTGCACTGGCAGAAGCTGAGGTGGAATATCACGATAAAAAATCCATCGCGATTGATGTGAAATTTGCCTTTGCTGATAACGCCGCGCTGTTAAAAGCGTTTGCTGCGGATGAATCGCTGGCGGCAAAAACCATCAGCATTGTGATCTGGACTACCACACCGTGGACACTGCCGGCTAACGAAGCCGTCTCTGTGCATCCAACGCTGGATTACTCTCTGGTACTGCTGAAAGAGCAGGACGAAATTCTGCTGCTGGCGGCGGATCTGGTGGCGGATGCCATGAGCCGTTACGGCATTGCTGAAGCTGGCTTCGAAATCGTTGCCACGGCTAAAGGCGCTGCCTTCGGTCAGATGGAAGAGGGCAGTGAAGCACCGTTTAAAGTGCAGCATCCGTTTATGCCAGCCGCTGATGGTGGTGTGAAGCTGGTGCCTGTTATTACTGGTGATCACGTAACCGCCGATTCCGGTACAGGTTCTGTTCATACTGCACCAATGCACGGTGCGGATGACTTTGTGGTATCCAAACGCTTTGACGTTAAATCTGACGAAATGCTGGTGGGTGGTGACGGTAACTTCATCAGCAATCCTACTCTGGATGCGCTGGAATTATCCGGCCTGAGCACCGCCGATAAAGGCAACTTCCGCGTACTGGGTATCCTGGCGGAAAAAGGCGCGTTGCTGAAAAAAGAAAACATTAAGCACAGCTATCCACATTGCTGGCGTCACAAGTCGCCGATTATTTTCCGCGCGACGCCACAGTGGTTTATCAGCATGAAACAGAATGGTCTGCTGGAGCAGGCCATGCACGAAGTACACAACACGGTTGAATGGCGTCCGGGTTGGGGTAAAGCCCGTATCGAAAGCATGATGACCGACCGCCCTGACTGGTGTATTTCCCGTCAGCGTACCTGGGGTGTGCCGATTGCACTGTTCGTACACAAAGACACCAGTGAACTGCACTCGGATTCTGCTGCACTGATTGAAAAAGTCGCATTAAAAGTAGAAGAGAAAGGCATTGATGCCTGGTTCGATCTGGAGCCATCTGAACTGCTGGGCGACGAAGCCGATCAATACGTTAAAGTGATTGATACGCTGGACGTATGGTTCGATTCCGGTGTGACTCACACAGCGGTATTGCGCCAGCGTGACGAACTGAAATTCCCGGCAGAAATGTACCTGGAAGGTTCGGATCAGCATCGTGGCTGGTTCCAGAGTTCCCTGCTGACCAGTGTGGCGGCGTATGGCACTGCGCCATATAAAACGGCGCTGACTCACGGTTTCACTGTGGATGGCGAAGGCCGCAAAATGTCCAAATCACTGGGCAACACGGTTGAACCACAGAAAGTGATCAATCAGCTGGGTGGCGATATTCTGCGCTGGTGGGTAGCAGATACCGATTACAGCGGTGAAATGACCGTTTCTGATGAAATTCTGAAACGTACCGCTGACTCATACCGTCGTGTACGTAATACCTGTCGCTTCCTGTTGGCCAACATCAACGGCTTTAATCCGGCAACGGATATGGTCGCCGGTGATGAGTTGCTGCCACTGGATGCCTGGATGGTGGATTACACCCGCAAGCTGCAGGAAAAAGTCATCGCCTGTTACCTGGATTATGACTTTAAAACCCTGACAAAAACCCTGATGAACTTCTGTGTGACCGAGCTGGGTGGCTTCTACCTGGATGTCATTAAAGACCGTCAGTACACCTGCAAAGCCGATGGTCTGCCACGCCGCAGTGCCCAGACCGCGCTTTATCATGTGCTGGAAGCCATGGGCCGCTGGATCGCGCCTGTGCTGTCTTTTACCGCAGAAGAAATCTGGGAAAACCTGCCGGATCGCAAAGAAGACTCTGTGATGCTGGCTGAGTGGTATACCGATTTCCCACAAACCGGTGCCAGCCTGTTTGATGACGAGTTCTGGGATGACATCATCAAGGCCAAAGAGGCCGTCAACGGCGCACTGGAAAAAGCCCGTGGCGACAAAACCATTGGTGCCAGCCTGAGCGCGGATGTTGTGCTGTATGCCAAACCAGAGCTGAAAGCACAGCTGGAAAAACTGGAAAACGAACTGCGTTTTATCCTGATTACTTCCGGCGCCGAAGTGAAAGACTTCGACGACAACGCAGGCGATGCTACTGAGCTGGATTCTCTGCGCGTTGCCGTAACAGCATCAGAGCATGAAAAATGCGAACGCTGCTGGCACCACACAGATGATGTTGGTGCAGATGAGAAGCATCCGACTCTGTGTGGCCGCTGTGTGGAAAACGTTGAGGGCGACGGCGAAGTCCGTCGTTTCGGCTGATGGCTGCAAAAAAGTCTGCGCTGATCTGGTTGTGGTTAGCGCTGGCTGTGTTTGTGGTGGATTTTGCCACCAAGCAGCTGGCGGAAAATATGCTGAATTACGGCCAGGCAGTGAACCTTCTGCCTGTGCTGGATTTTACCCTGCTGTATAACCCCGGTGCGGCATTCAGTTTTCTTGCTGATCAGGGCGGCTGGCAGCGTTGGTTTTTTACCGCAATATCTGTTGGTGTGAGCCTGATGCTGATTATCTGGCTGAAGCGTCTGCCCCGTGGTCAGGTGCTTTTGCCCAGCGCACTGTCGCTGATTCTTGGCGGTGCTATAGGTAATCTGTTTGATCGTCTGGTGTACGGTCACGTGGTGGATTTTATTTCTGTGCACTGGGACAAATCCTATTTTCCGGCATTTAATATTGCCGATTCCGCCATTACCGTTGGCGCCGTGCTGATGGCACTGGATGTTTTGCGGGAAATGAAGCAGGAAAAAAAGCAGGCGTGAATGCCTGAAGAGAGAGAATAATGAGCGTTGCTGAAATTCAACAGGGTAGCAAAGTAAGTATGCACTTTGCGATTAAATTACCGGACGGCCAGGTGGTGGATTCTACCTTTGAAAAAGTGCCGGCTGAATTCGCTATGGGCGACGGTAATCTGCTGCCGGGCTTTGAAGAATATCTGGTTGGTCTGGTATCTGGCGATCATAAAGAATTCGCCATTCCACCGGAAAAAGGTTTTGGTCAGCCTAACCCGCAGAACATGCAGGAAATGAAACTGAGTGACTTTCCCGTGGATATGCCGGTAGCTCCCGGACTCATGGTTTCTTTTGCTGATGCCCAGGGTTCTGAATTACCCGGCGTGATTCACAGTGTTGAGGGAAATTGGGTAACAGTGGATTTTAATCATCCGCTGGCCGGTAAAACCCTGACCTTTGAAGTGCAGATTCTTGAGGTGCAGGATGCAGATTAAGCTGGCGAATCCACGCGGATTCTGTGCTGGTGTTGATCGTGCGATTGATATTGTAAATCGCGCGCTGGATTTGTTTGAACCGCCGATTTATGTTCGTCATGAAGTGGTGCATAACAAATTTGTGGTGAACGGACTGCGTGAGCGCGGCGCTATCTTTGTCGATGAGCTGGATGAAGTGCCGGACAACTGCATCGTTATTTTTTCTGCTCACGGCGTGTCACAGGCTGTGCGGAAAAATGCTAAAGACCGTGGTTTGCAGGTGTTTGATGCGACCTGTCCTCTGGTCACCAAAGTGCATATGGAAGTTACCCGTTTCAGTCAGTCGGGCAGTGAGTGCGTATTGATTGGTCATAAAGGTCATCCGGAAGTGGAAGGCACCATGGGCCAGTACAGCGAAGCCAACGGTGGCCGCATTTATCTGGTGGAAGATGAAGAAGATGCGGCGGCACTGGAAGTTGCTGATCCGAATACGCTTTCCTACGTTACCCAGACAACCTTGTCGATGGATGACACTTCCCGGGTTATTGACGCTCTGCGTAAAAAATTCCCGAACATTGAAGGGCCGCGCAAAGACGATATCTGCTATGCCACACAAAACCGTCAGGATGCGGTTAAAACACTGGCATCGGACTGCGATCTTTTATTGGTGGTCGGCTCACCGAACAGCTCCAATTCCAATCGTCTGCGCGAACTGGGCGAACGTATGGGCGCTAAAGCCTATCTGATCGACAGTGCGGCAGAAATCCAGCAGGAATGGCTGGAAGGCGTTAAAGCTGTTGGTATAACCGCAGGGGCATCCGCGCCGGAAGTGCTGGTTAAGGAAGTGGTTGATACCCTGGTCGCTATGGGTGGAGAAGCACCGCAGGAACTGGATGGCATTCCGGAGAATGTGGTGTTTTCGTTGCCGAAAGAGTTAAGAATGAAGGAAGTTGACTAAAGGTCAACTTCGCTTCCGCCTACTACGCGTGCCTGTTTCCCTGCTGAGTTAAACAACAGGTCGCCGTCTGCGGCCTGATTTCCCTGAGCCTTGGCCCGCAGCTGAACGCACTGGCTGTACCCCATGCCGGTACATTTTTCGACCGAAATTACATACAGGCCACGATTGCTGTTCATTGTGCTGTTTGGCAGGCCGAGATCTTTAAGGTCATCGGCATATTCCATATTGTCAGCATAAAAACGTTCCTGAGCATCCAGTAATTGCTGCATTGCCTCGATACCATCAGTGCGATCTGCCCGCATTGTGTAGTTACGGTACGATGGCATAGCGACGAATGCCAGAATAGAAACAATGGCGACCGTCACAAGTAATTCAACAAGAGTAAAACCGTTTTTCATAATAAGTCCATTAGATGTTCTTTCTGTTCGGGAACCAGATAGTGCCGGTCTGAACATATCGGGCAACCTGATCATCGTAGGTTACGGGTGTTGAGTTCAGCAGGCCATAGGTTCGTTCCGCGCGGTCGAGTGTTGTGCCGGAAAAATCCCGTGCCAGAATCGCGATGCGAACAGAGACTACCCGGCCATAATTGGTAGAACCGGATGGTTCTTCGTAATGCTCGATACTTCCATCATTATCGCCTATGCCCAGCAGGAGCTGAATGCTTTCAACGCCGTTGGCAATCGACTGCGCGGCTCCTATCGGATTGCCTCCAGCATCGTAGGTAACACACCATAACTGGAAGTCATTTGTGGTGTCTGCGTCGGCGGTATTAGGTAAAACCCAGTAGACATCGACTATTTCCGCACCGCTGCTGACCATAGCCGCAGGTAAGGCCTGGGCTGTGCAGGTGGTTTGTTCGCGTGTGCCTGAATTGAGTCCTCCGGCGGTTCTGCGAATAGCGATGCGATCACCACCATTGGTATTGTTGTCTGAATTAAAGGTGCAATCAGCTCCGGCGGCAGGCGGCATTGCCCCGCCGGCGCACAGCTCCGCAACAGGTTCTATACCGCCGGTACCTGAAAGATAATTTCCATCGTAACCACCGACAGATGTTTGCTCTGTCATCCACGCCATAACCAGACGGCCGGTTTCCTGAGCCTGAGCTAAACCTTCTGATACACCAGCATTACGGGCACTGGAGACCATAATATTGATGACGAAATAGGAGATAACCAATCCCAATGCTGCAGCTATCATAAGTTCGATGATAGTCATACCGGATTGGCGGCGCATGGCATTCATAACTGTACCTGCCTGGTGAGTGTCTCAGTTCGGTTCTCATTGTCATCGCCAATGATATAGAGCCTGTTACCGTTCTCGTCAGAACCTGAGGTTCTTACATCCCATGTTAAAGATAAAGTTGCTCTGTTGTTGACGATATCCGTTCTGATGCTTAATACCGGGTTGCTGATAAAATCCGCAGACTTTTCGCGGACGTTAATGCCATCCAGAGTGAAGTTCCTTGGGCACACCAATTCCCACAGATCAAACTGCGCCATTTCCTGAGCACTACAGTTTTCAGCATCCTGATTATCACCATCAAAATATGCTGCGCACATTTTAGCCGGAACAGCGCACGCGTAGTTACCGCCCGTGTTGTAAAACTGCAGCCCCAGACTGTTTGCATTCATTCTGTCGGCAAGGTCTTTAAGAATCCAGACCGCCTGGGTTCTGTTGCCCGAATCCTGACTGGCCTGATTAGCTTTAAGTTGCATAGCTGCCATGCCCAACAGACCAATGGTCGTAATAGCAATGGTGATCAGAATTTCAATCATGTTGAAGCCGCGCTGACGATTTAAGGTGCACATGCCGCTTCTCCTGTTACCTGAATTTGGCCAATCCGGTTGACGCTTAATGTTCTGACTTTATCTCCGGTACAGCCCGGCACATTAACAACGATGGTCGCATCGGTGTTTGATCTGCCATTAATATCAAAAGTCAGTGGCGCTGCTGTTGTGATGTTAGCGCTGGTGATCGTGCCGGCTGTCAGGTCGTGGCCACGGGCACGTAACTCCTGATTTGTTGTGGAGTTAACCACCCGCCAGCCATCGCGCCAGCTGTTCAGCGGCTGAAACACAATAACTGCCGATGTCGTTACCGCCTGACTGCGGGCGTAGCGGAGATCGATTTCGATCTCCTGATACAACCTGTCGGCCATCCGGTTTGGGATCAGACTGCTGAACATCGGGGCTGCGAACACACCGACAGCAGCGATAATCCCTACGACTATCATCAGTTCCGTCAGAGTGAATCCTTTTACTGCTTTAACATTCACGTGACTAATCTTCCCGCCAATAGGTCCGTTTGAATTGGGTAAAGTTGCCCCCGGCCGGAATAACCTCTGTGCCGATTGCTACCACCGGTGTCGAAGACTGCCCAGTGGAAGAATCTGACGGTGGGAACACGAGTACCGGTTTCGGTACGATACCGCCCTGGTTCAGGTCAATCTGAGTAACGATCCGCTCTGTTGTATCCGGCGCGTCGTATGGACTGATTTGCAGTAATCTCGCCTGCCCAGAGTCAGGCTCGCAACCGATTTCAATGGTGGAATCGGAAGGCCTGAATGTCGGAGCATAAATCACGTCGTTCACCGTCAGAGTGGTACTCAGAATTTTCTCACCGTCATCCTGCAGGGTCACGTAAAAACCATTCATTTGTTTGGTTGCAGATGCAGATGCAAATGAACTGTAATCAGCCAGATCTGACATCGAAAGTTTTGTATAAGAAGACGGTGCTTCATCAACATTAAAATCATTGATAACAAATAAATGATCTTTCGTCGCAGTAGATAACGGGCCGGCACGGAAACCCGATCCAATTGTAATCTGATAGCGGCCAATTTTACGGCTCAGCATGTTAGAAGAATCGTCCGGATCAGGGTATTCGAAATAACCATAATCTGTGTAAATCACATCAGGCTGAGTGTAAAAGCGGGTGTTGCCAGCTGCTGTCCCGCTATTTAAGTCAGCAATAACACCGCCTTTGGCGAAGTTGGTCTTACTGGTATTTTCTTCATTAATATCAAAACGCCAGATACGACCACCTACATCGGCACCATAGAGCGTATCGACAGTCCCGTTACCGTCGTTATCAATCAGAGACAGATCTCCGGCAAAGCTGGAGGTCATCTCAGATGAATAGAATCCTGACTGGCTGACAAATCTGCCGTTCGCTTTCCACAGCAGGTCGAACATATTGCCGGAACCTTCGTTATTTGCTTTTACCATATAAATGGCGTTGCCAACATCGTGAGTGATACGTTGGGTGGCGTTGTCTTCGTCCTGGTCATAGCCGCCACCGAAGAAGAATACGTCAGTTTCCTGTCCTTGCCACATAACGGTTGCTGGCATCATACGCGACCAGGTCTGACCAAGCTCTTCAAAGCCGGTATCGCCACTTTTAATCTGGGCAACAAATTTTGGATTAGTGCGATCGGATACATCCAAAGCAAAATAGCTGTTTCCACCACGGCGCATACCGGCGACGAGGTAGACAGTATCATCGGAATCAACCACACCGTCCTGGTTTTTATCGTTGTGCTGGATGGTTAATGGACCATCAATGCCATAAGCCTTGAGCATGCTGCCTTCGCCGCGTTGATAAACTGCGATATTGGGCAGTAATTCACGTGGCATAAAGGCCCACAGCTCTCCCGGAGAATTTACATTGGTATCAAACGCATGGATGTAGCCAGCATTTGTTCCTGTATAGAGGACATCCTCCAGCGTATCTGTACCGGTGCGGTAAGTCACCAGAATAGGGTTGCCGTGTAATGGGTCTGCCAGTGTGCGTCGTGCCTGGCCTGTATTTGGATTAATTCCCCGCGCCCATTGCAGGGCATCTTCACGATCGGCCGAGCTGAGCGTTGTACCGGACGGCAGTCTGTCATCCAGCATGGCGGCGGTAATTGAATTGTTGTCTTCGTGGATGCGGTTGCCGGTCTGGCGGATGGTGCCGCTGCCTTGCAGGTTGGTGAAGACATTGCGTCCGGCTGGCAGTCTGTTCGCCATACCGCCGCTCTCTACGTCTGAACCATCAGCATCGCCAATCGTCCAGAAACTTTTCGCGGAATCTTTGAAGAAACCTGTGTTCGGGTCAATGGCTGCAGCTGAGTTCTGATCGAGGATGGTGCCAGCGGAATTCATTTTGTAACGCTTGATGTTACCCGACCAGCCAGGCATTTCCGATGGCTTGAACACCGAGTAATAGAGCTCTTCTCTATGCTCAAGACTGTTGAAGGCATTCACCGCGACAACCGGAGCGGCGAAGTTACCAGCTGTATTGGCGATACCTCCAAAAACTTTCAGCAGAGCCGATGTGAGGCCTGATTCATCGCTAGCTGAATAATAGTGCTTAGAAAAATACTTTCCTGCATCTGCATCCCAATAAAGTTCATCATCGGTCAATGGATGACCAAATTTAGCGATATCACTGAGGTACTGCTTTTCTGTAGATGTAATGCCGGAAAATCCACCCACAGTATGAACATAAATGGGCTGATCAATTTCAGACGCATTAGGATCGTTTTCACCCGTGAGATCGCTGTCCGTGAAATGATCGGTTTGTTGCAGGAAGTATGCAAGTTCTTCGGTACAACCACCGCTATTGCTACAGGATTTTGATAAACCCGACGGCAAATTCTGCATTGGGTCTATCAGATTTTTGACCCGGCTGTTCGCGTCTACGTCCGAAGAGGCCGCACCATCGGTAAAGAGCACAATGTGATTTTTCTGACAGGTAGCTGTTACTGGTGAGCGGTATTTGCCATTACTGATACTTTGTGGAACGCTGCCCAGATAATTCACATAATGCACTTGGTTTGAGACGTTATCCCAATAATTATAGGTTACCCTGATACCTTCCAGATTGTTAGAATTTGACCATTCCGGGTCGCCGTAATGAGGCGATTTTCCTGTCATATATCGATAGGCTTCGTACATGCTTTCGGTAATAGGAGTACCGCCACCAATATTACCGTTACTCAGAGAATTGATGGTATTGATAAGAGTGTTTTTGTCGCTTTCTGAGTCGGTAGCAACAAAATGTTGCATGACGGAACCACCCTGATAACTGCCATAGGCCTCATCAAAGCGCATAACGGCAATGTTAATTGGCAGTGAAGGATCCAGTTGCGAAATGGCGTTCACGGCGGAACGTTGCACAATTTCCAGACGGGTGTCTTCGCCTGTGTGAGGCTTTTTATTTTCGGACGCTCTATACGCCATTGACCCCGATGTATCGATCAGGAAGATAACATTTGGATTAACGCGGTTTTGCGTATTACGATAAATTTCCGTGTCATCAGCATAAACGACTTTATTACTGAAGAGGCCGAAGGCTATCAGGGTTAACCAATAAATTTTCATAAGACGGCACTCCCGTCGCTCGTTTCTGTTCTGGTTTTAACTGGTGTGTGCATCATGCTCCTCCTGGAATCAGGCGCAGAACTCCGATTTCCTGAGTCACAGTGATCACGTTATTTTTACTGACCGCCGTCGTGGATATTGCTGCCGGTAATACATCGCAGGCAGTACCACAGCCTGGCACTGCTTTCAGGTAATAATTATTTCCCGATGGTTTTGGCAGTGCACTCACGGACGTCGTAATTCCGGAGTCAGGCACAACTTTGGAATCAAATTTTGGTTGTGACAGTACGTTGCTGAATTCCGTAAACGGATCGAAGTGTGGAATGTCGACATCATCTTTATCCAGAGCATTTTTGTACATTCGTTCTGAAAGGGACATGATCTTGCCCTGCAAGGCAGAATCGTCACGCATGACGTCGTAGACATAACTTAACGTCCCCCGCGCGGCATTAGCCACTTCGTGCTGATGCTGCAGGTTGTTAATCATCCGTATCTGGGTAGATGAGCGTTGCATGGCTACCATGGATACCACTGTGATGGCTGTCAGCATGACCAGACTGATGATCAGTGCAGAGCCACGCTGGTCATTATGCCGATTGTTGTTCATCTCAATACCTTCCGGAAAATCTTATACGCTTAACTGTAATCCTATTGGAAAGTACAGAAAGAGGATGGTGACGAACGGTCACTATCGGCAGATTACTGACGGCTATAGCGAACCAGTTCTCAGTCCGGGGGATTAGTTTCCACAGGGAACGTTTTTGCGTCCGGCTGTTTCGGCGACACCATCGTTGTTGCTGTCTGAACCTTTGCGGATACGCCCCAGGCGCGAGATGATGAGGGATTCTGAAAAGGGCATGCTCTGGCTTTGGCTGCGGCGGCAGTAGCCAAAAGAACCTGTGCTGGCACCTGAGTAGCCCTGCGGGTTGAAGCTGATGACGCTGCCAGTGTAAGAGCGAATGACAGACGGATCGGCTTCAGGAGAACCGGAATATGTCATCTCATTATCATCAAGAATACGGTTGTTGTTTTCGTCATTAAACATAACCAGTGGCGCGTTCCAGTCTCTGTGACAACTATTAGCTGTCATCGGGCACAGTGTGATGCGGGTCTGGCTATAGATGGCTTGTTCCCGGGCTGAGCGGATAATACGTTTAATCGCAGTAATATCCTGGCGTGCGCGATTTTTTTCCAGGTAAGCATTAAAAGGGGGAGCCGCGAGACCGGCTGTCCCGCCAATAATGAGCAGTACGACTAACAGTTCAGGCAGAGTAAAACCGCAATGGCGGCGCAGGTGTTCCATAGTTTCTCCTCAGGGTCGTCCTTGACCTGAGGAATATAGTTATCGCGTTAGTGAGAAAAGTCACTAGTACGTCGGTACTATATTTAATCGATTCCCAGTTTTTTGCAGCGATAACGCAGGGCGCGGAAGCTGATTCCCAGTTTTTCTGCGGCGGCGGTTTTATTCCAACGGGTGGCTTCCAGTGCCTGGGTAATGGCGGAGCGCTCAATGTTTTCCAGATAGGCTTCCAGATTGTTGGTTTCGATACGCTGTTCGCTGGCAGAACTCTGCGGACGTGATTCAGCAGATGGTTCCCCTGAGGATGGCTGCAGGCGAATATCGGCCAGTGTGATGCTGTCACCTTCGGCCAGGGTCACGGCGCGTTGCAGGATATTTTCCAGCTCTCTGACATTTCCCGGGAAGTCATAATCCAGCATTGCCTGATAGGCGTCAGCATCGAGAGTAATTTCCGGCATATCCCACTCTTTCGAGTATTTGATAATAAAGTGGCGTACCAGCATGGGGATATCTTCGCGCCGGTCAGCAAGGCGCGGTACATCGATCTGAATCACATTGAGACGGAAATACAGATCCTGACGGAAGCTTCCCTGACTGACCATGGCGGCCAGATCTTTGTGACTGGCGCAGAGAATACGGACGTTAACCGGTGTTTCCTGATCAGAGCCAATGGCCCTTACGGATTGCTCCTGAATAGCCCGCAGTAACTTCGCCTGCATATCCAGCGGTAGTTCGGCGACCTCATCCAGAAACAGCGTGCCACCGTGAGCGGCACGGAAAAATCCCGGTTTGTCCGAGCGGTCGGGAATCATGCCGCCTTTTACCTGACCGAAAAATTCGCTTTCCATCTGGTCGCGTTCAATGGCGCCGCAGTTTACGGCAATAAAAGGCAGCTCCATACGGGCACTCTGATGATGAATCAGGCGGGCGATCAGCTCTTTACCGGTTCCCGGCTCCCCTTGAATAAATACCGGTGCCTGAGTGCGGGCGACTTTATAAATGCGCTGCTTCAGATCGTGCATGCCGACAGAGTCACCGAGAAGACCATCGGCGGACGGAATATTTTCGATATTGGCCGGCACCCGGGTCAGCTGCAGGGCGGCTTTGACCAGTTCCCTTAAGCGCTCGGTATCCAGCGGTTTGGCCACTACATCAAAGGCACCGGCTTTCAGTGCNTTNACGGCAAGTTCCATATTGCCNTAAGCCGTAATCATGGCCACCGGCATATCCGGGTGCTGGGCGTTGCATTGCTCAATCAGTTCCAGCCCGTTGCCNTCCGGCAATTTCATATCCGTGATGCAGAAATGATAAGGGCGCTCNTTGAGCAGGGCNTTGGCTTCACTGACGTTGGCCGCCTGATAGCAATCGAGATCCATACGCTGCAGAGTGATGGCAATCAGCGTGCGGATATCGGGTTCGTCGTCAATTATCAGTGCGGCGTACTTGCTCATAGTGCGATCCATTGTTTAAGCAGANTTCATAATGATACGGAAGCAGGTNCCGTTTGGAATGGGATAATACTGAATTCTCGCATGATTGGCTTCACACAGNTCCCGACAAAGGTATAAACCGAGACCTGTGCCACTGTGTTCTGTGGTGTAGAAGGGCTCAAATAAATGCGGCCTTTGTTCCGGTGCGACGCCNTTACCATTATCGATAATGTCGAGATAAATACTGTTGACGTCAGAAATGGTGGCAATCATGGCCAGTCGTGCGCGTTCACCGGCAGCTTTTACTGCGTAGCGCAGACCGTTGGTGCAGAGGTTGTGCAGAATCTGCTGCAGTTGCCCNGGATCAAAACGCACCTGAATATCGTCNGGACAGAGAATGCTGAGTTTGTANTGATCGGTTTGGGTNANCTGTTGCAGTTGTTTGGCGAAATGTTGAAGCCAGGGTGACAGCCGCAGTGTTTCAGCGGTGGACTGACTGCGACGTGACAGCGACANTACATCTTCGATGGTACGGTTAATGCGCATGCANTGTTGCTCAATAATCTGCGTCAGCTGTTTCTCGCTTTCCTGNAGTTCCGGTGCTTCGGAAAGCAGCTGGGCAGCCTGGCGCAGGGCNCTTAACGGGTTGCGGATTTCATGNGCAATGGATGCTGTCAGACGACCAAGAGCAGCNAGTTTTACGTGTTGCGCTTCCTGNGAAATAATTTCGGTATTTTCNACATAAATCAGATAGTCGCCGGGCTCCGAGTCATTCAGTGGAACCCGCTTCAGCAAAAGTTTGTCGCTGCCGCTTTCAATAATGCTGTTTTCTCCGGAGTCATACAGCAGNTCCGGCAGGTTTTCCCCTTCAATAAGGTCAAACCATTCCATGGCTTTATTATTGAAGAAAAGAATTTCGTCGTTTTTATCACAGGCAATAATGCCGTTTGGCAGNTTGAGTAATGCCTGACGGCTGAAANGGTGCAAACGACGCAGGCGTGTTTCCTGATCNGTAGCGAGGGANAGTGCGCTCTTTAATCTTTTCGACAGTGTCTGGGTAATGCNGGCAATNACAAAACAAAGCAGCCCATATAATCCGCTGTTNATCAGATCATGGGTCATTTTGCCTTCCATCCAGTAATTCTGGGTATAAAAAATCGCCAGNGTGGTCCANGCNGCGACACCNAAACCTAACACCCCCGGGGCAAGCAGGTTGGCAATGGCGACGGGNATAAGAATCAGACTGGAAAACCCACTGGCCAGACCACCGGANGCAAACATCAGTGCAGACAGCAGAGCGATNTCTGCGAAAACATAACTGATGGCTATCTGAGGGTCCGGCTGNCNGTTGGCAACGACGGCAAACGCTGCCGCGGCGACGACATAAATTGTGCAGCCAATCAGAAATACNGTCGGGTCTGTTCCGCCNATAATGGCATTCTGTTTATCCAGGGTGTTGCTGATGAGTAACAGCAGGGCGAGAAACAGCGAATAATAACTGTACAGGCGCAGCAGCCGGTTACCGTGAACAACCAGATCAGTGGGTTTTAAGCGGATGGCCAATATTTACTCCTGACTTTGTCGGACTCAGAGCGACAAACATTGCGCCCGGCGGCTATTTTCCTGACAATACTGCGCAACTATATCACGCTGTTGATAACACACCAGTTATCGCGCTCTCTCAATTTTACGGTTAAAAATCGTCATGCCGACTACAAACAACAGTCCGATGCGCATTGCTCTTGCGCAGCAGAATTTTCTCGTNGGTGATATTGAAGGCAACGCTGCCATTATCGCTGGCCAGGCGCGTAAGGCCGCCGCGGATGGCAACCAGCTGATCGTCTTCTCTGAGCTGGCTCTGACCGGTTACCCGCCAGAGGATCTGCTGCTGCGTCCGAGTCTNCAGTTGCGGGTTGANGCTGCTTTGCAGCAGGTGGCGGANGCGTCTGCGGGAATCGCNATTGCCATCGGCTATCCATGGCGGACGGAAGGTGGGTTATATAATTGTGCGGGCATCTGGAGCGATGGCAAGCAGATCGCCCATTACGCCAAACAGCATCTGCCAAATTATCAGGTATTTGATGAAGAGCGTTATTTCACCGCAGGCAGTCAGCCTTGTGTGGTAGAGCTGCATGGCCATAAAGTTGCGCTGACCGTGTGTGAGGATGTCTGGCATCCAGGGCCGGTGGAGCAGGCCGCAGCGGCGGGTGCTGAGCTGATTCTTAACCTGAATGCTTCCCCGTTCCATCTGGGTAAACAGTCTGAGCGTGCCGAACACCTGCAGAATCATGCGCGCAGGCACAAAGTTGCGCTGTTGTATGTCAATCAGGTTGGTGGTCAGGACGAACTGGTATTCGATGGCGCGTCTTTTGCGGTATCGGCCAGCGGTGAAAAAGTGCTGCAGATGGCGGCTTATGAAGAAGCCCTTGCCTGCGTCGAGTGGAATGGTTCAGATCTTACCGCCATCAGCGACAGCTTTGATGCCCACGAAGATACGCTGGAAAGTCTGTATCAGGCCCTGGTTCTTGGTGTACGTGATTACGTGAATAAGAACCGCTTTAAAGGCGTTCTACTCGGACTCAGTGGTGGTATCGATTCAGCGCTGACCCTGGCCATTGCCGTGGATGCTCTGGGAGCCGACAGGGTCAAAGCCGTGATGATGCCATTCACTTATACCTCTGGTATGAGTAAAGAAGACGCCGCCGAGCAGGCAGAAATCATGGGCGTGATTTACCGCTCGATTTCTATTGAACCTATGTACCGCGAATTTATGGCCGCACTGGCGCCAGAGTTTGAGGGCATGTCGGTGGATACCACAGAAGAAAACCTGCAGTCCCGCTGTCGTGGCGTGCTGCTGATGGCAATGTCCAATAAGACTGGCTACATGGTGCTCACTACCGGCAACAAGAGTGAAATGGCCGTGGGTTATGCCACTCTGTACGGCGATATGGCCGGTGGTTATGGTGCATTAAAAGACGTCTATAAAACCAAGGTATTCGCGCTGGCGGAATACCGTAACACCATTTCGCCGGTGATTCCGCAGCGCGTGATTGATCGTCCGCCTTCAGCCGAGCTGGCGCCGGATCAGGTGGATGAAGACAGCCTGCCGCCGTATCCGGTTCTGGATACCATTCTGGAAAGCTATATCGAACAGGATATGAGTGCTGAAGCCATTATCGCGGCAGGCTTTGCGCGTGAAGATGTGATGCGGGTTATCCGTCTGGTGGACGTCAACGAATACAAACGCCGTCAGGCGCCGATTGGTGTGCGCGTTACTCCGCGTGGTTTTGGCCGCGACCGTCGTTATCCGGTGACCAACGGCTGGAAGGCAGGTATCTGATAGCAAGAACTGACAGGTAACACTTTTGTTTATCAGACGCTCTCGGATAAACAAAAAAGCCCGCGCTGAGTAACTCAGGGCGGGCTTTTTTGTTAAGCAGGGGTATCAGTCTTCGCCGGAATCCAGCAGACCAAAGCTGATGATGTTCCAGAATGAGCGACGGTCAACCATGGCCAGTCCGGAGTTCTCAAATTTGCCGTCAACCAGCTGCGGATGATCGGGATAGTTCAGTTTCAGCAGCGCCAGAGATTTATCCGCTTCAGGCTGCATGCCCAGTGCTTCGTAAGCTTCAATCTGAATCGCTACCGCATCAGCAACCGCGCCGGTTTTCTGATAATGCAGCAGCACATCGGTACAGCGGTTGGCGGCTGCCATATAGGCGTGACGCTTCATGTAATAGCGGGCAATTTCCACTTCATGAGATGCCAGACGCTCACGGATAAATACCATGCGGGCACGGGCATCGGCGGTGTAAGGGCTGTCGGGGAAGCGGATCAGCAGCTCTGAGAAATGACCAAAGGCATCCTGCAGTGGCGTAGGATCACGTTTGGCTGTTTCTTTGTCCAGATAACGCTCAACCGTCACAAAGCTCATTTCGTAGGTTGCAAGGCCGCGCATGTAATAAGCGTAATCAACCTGAGGATGCAGCGGATGCAGGCGGATAAAACGCTCAGTATCGGCCAGCACGGCTTCCATATCTGAGGTCATGTAGTGAGCATAAATCAGTTCCAGCTGCGCCTGTTCTGCATAGCTGCCGAACGGATACTGGGATTCCAGCTGCTCCAGACGGTCGATGGCGACCAGAAAGTTTTTGTCGTTCAGGGCGTCACGTGCTTCCTGATAGAAGGTTTGCTCGTTTTTTTCTTCCGGTTTTTGCGGTGAAGAGGAGCAGGCGGAGAGCAGAACGGCGAGAATAACCAGCAGCCAGCGGGTGTTCATGGAGTGTGTACCTGAATGTCGATATAATTTCATAAAGCGCCGTATTAAAGCACAGACCTGTCACAGCCCCAAACGCTGTTGGCTTTAACGCGCAAACCTATAGTCAGTAGCCGGAGCCGTATGAGTAATCAGATATCCCAAACCGCAGAAGTTCCTTATGAGATGGGCAATAAACGTCTCGATCAGGTGGCAGCACAGCTGTTCCCTGAGTATTCACGTTCACGCCTGCAACAGTGGATCAAGGATGGCCAGCTGCAGGTAAATGGCAAAACCATACGTGGCCGTGACAAACTCGTTGGCGGTGAAACCCTGACGCTGGAAGCTGAGCTGACCGCCGAAGGTGACTGGCAGGCAGAAGATATTCCGCTGGATATCATCTATGAAGATGACGACATTCTGGTGGTGAACAAGCAGGCNGGCCTGGTGGTTCANCCGGCGGCCGGTAATTACGAAGGCACNATGCTCAACGGATTGCTGCATCATTGTCCGCAGCTGGAAAACATTCCCCGTGCCGGCATCGTGCACCGTCTCGATAAAGACACCACCGGCCTNATGGTGGTGGCCAAAACNCTGCAGGCGCAGACCAATCTGGTGGCGCAGCTGCAGGACCGCTCCATGGGNCGTGAATATGAAGCTGTGGTGCAGGGCCATATGACCGGNGGTGGTAAAGTNGACGAGCCGATCGGCCGCCATGGCACGCAGCGCACGAAAATGGCGGTTAACCCGATGGGCAAAGAAGCCATCACGCATTACCGGGTGCTGCACCGTTTTCCTACCCATACNTATATCCGTCTGAAACTGGAAACCGGCCGNACCCANCAGATTCGCGTGCATATGGCTCATATCGGCTACCCGCTGGTGGGGGATTCGACCTACGCTGCCCGTACCCGTCTGACCAAGGGGATNGGCCCGGATCTGCGTGAAACCCTGCTGAATTTCAAACGNCAGGCACTGCANGCCCGTAAGCTNGGTCTGATGCATCCGGTCAGNGGCGAATTTATGGAGTGGGAAGTNGATCTGCCGGACGATTTCGTCGATCTGCTGGCGGCGCTTGAAGCCGATGCNGATGACTGATTCAGNNGTTGTTNNNGGCGGATTTGTCCCTGACTGGACCCTGCCAGAGGGGGTTTCTGCGTTTGTCAGTACCCGCTCCGGCGGNGTCTCNCTGCNNCCTTATGACAGCAATAATCTNGGTGCTCATGTTGGTGACGATNCGCAGCACGTCGCTGAAAACCGCCNTCGTCTGCTGTCGGCGCTGAGCGGGCTGCAGCATATTCAATGGCTGGANCAGGTGCATGGCAGTGATGTGGCTGAGGCCAGNGATGACGGCATCANCCGTACTGCTGATGCNCAGTACTCGNCTCAACCCGGACTTGGCTGTGCTGTGCTGACCGCGGATTGTCTGCCGGTGCTGTTCTGTGCCTCTGACNGCAGCAAGGTTGCTGCCGCCCATGCGGGTTGGCGCGGGTTGGCGGGGGGCGTGTTGCTGAATACACTGGCTGAGTTTGAAAGTGCGGACGATGTGCTGGTCTTTCTCGGTCCGGCTATCGGCCCTGATGCGTTCGAAGTCGGCCCGGAAGTGCGCGAGGCGTTCGGCTGGGCGTCCGATGCCTGTTTCCGCGCCGGGCAGGGCGACCGTTTACAGGCCGATCTGTACCGGCTCGCCGCTGAACAGCTGCAGGCGGCCGGTGTGAAATCAATATCCGGTGGCGGCTTCTGTACCTTCTCCGACGCTGAACGCTTTTACTCGTACCGGCGCGCGTCGGTTACCGGGCGGCAGGTCAGCCTGATCTGGCGCAGCTGCTGACGGCTTATTTGCAGTTCTGTTCGATCAGTTTATTGGCCTTTTCAATTTCACGCTGGCGCTCATCATCCGTGAGCGGGCGGATTTCACCATCCGGCTGTTTAAAGCGGCGGGAAAAATTGGTGGTCACGCGCTCTTTGTAGTCCCGGGCACGCTGGCAGTTTTTCATTGCCTTTTCTTTATCAGCCTGTGTCTGCTGTTCTTTTTCAGCTTCAGGTTCAGCTTCAGGCTTTTCTTCATCTTCCGTCTGCCAGGACGGTAATTTGTAGCCTTCAACATTTTCTGCCGGACGTTGCACGTTTACATTGTAACGTTCTGCTTTCTGCGCATTGCCTTCCGGTGGCTGACTGCTGAAATGCGTCTGACCTTTGTCATCGACCCAGCGATAAATTTCTGCGGAAGCACTTGCTGAATAAAGTGAAACAAGCACAAAAGGCAGTAAATATGTGACGGATTTCAAATGTCTCATCCGTTGGCTCTCCGGGAATTAATTGTTCGCTCACGTTCATAAAAACCGCGCGATTTGTCAAGGATTGAAAAGGCATTTGAACTGGACATAAACCGCGAAAATGCTAGAATTACGCCGCTTTTGTCAGCAGGCACGCATCCACCAGTGTAACGCCTCTGGCAATGACAGCTTCGGGTACGGTTATCTCCGTCCCGGTTCAGACTCGGCGTCCTCGACCAGGCAACGAGCTTCTGATGAATAACTACAAGTTAATCATCCAGCCTGAGAGAGCCTTAATGTTGTTTCTGGCTCAATTCGTATTTGAAATTAGATACCCAAGCTCCAATGGTGGGGCATGTGAAAGAGGATAGTACGGTGGAATTACTTTCCGGCGGAGAAATGCTGGTTCGTGCACTGCATGAATCAGGTGTTGAATACATTTACGGCTACCCTGGTGGCTCCCTGCTGCACGTCTATGATGCTCTGTACCGTCAGAGTGCCGTAAAACATGTATTGGTCCGTCACGAGCAAGCTGCTGCTCACATGGCTGATGGCTACGCTCGTGCGACAGGTAAGCCGGGTGTGGTCATGGTGACCTCAGGCCCGGGTGCAACCAATACCATTACCGGTATTGCCACAGCCTTTACTGATTCGATTCCAATGGTCGTCATCTCTGGTCAGGTGATGAGCTATCTGGTNGGCGACGACGCCTTCCAGGAAACCGACATGCTGGGTGTATCACGTCCGATCGTGAAGCACAGCTTTGCTGTTACCCGTCCGGAAGATATTCCTGAGCTGGTGGCAAAAGCGTTCCATATTGCCAGCACCGGCCGCCCAGGCCCTGTGGTTATTGATATTCCGAAAGACATGACCATGCCGAATGAGCGCTATGAGTATGTCTATCCGAAAAAAGTGAAGCTGCGTTCTTACACGCCGCCTCAGCGTGGTCACTCCGGTCAGATCAAAAAAGCCGTTGAGTTGCTGCTGAAAGCCAAGCGCCCGATTATTTATTCCGGTGGTGGTGTGATTCTGGATGGCAGCTCTGACAAACTGCGTCAGCTGGTTGATCGTCTGAATGCGCCATGCACCAGCACCCTGATGGGTCTGGGTGCCTATCCGGGCACCGGTGAGCGCTTCCTCGGTATGCTCGGTATGCATGGCAGCTATGAAGCCAATATGACCATGCATCACGCCGATGTGATTATCGCCATTGGTGCGCGCTTCGATGACCGTGTAACCAACGCGACTGATAAATTCTGTCCGGATGCCAAGATCGTTCATATTGATATCGATCCGTCATCCATTTCCAAAACCATTGTCGCTGACGTGCCGATTGTTGGTCCGGTTGGTAATGTGCTGGATGAGATGACTGCACTGCTGGACGAATCCGGTGAAGAACCGGATGCGGAAGCACTGGAAGCCTGGTGGAAACAGATCAACGAATGGCGTCAGCGTCATGCGATGCGTTATGAGAAAAACGACAACGGTCTGATGAAACCACAGGAAGTGATCGAAGCCATGTGGGAAGCCACCAAAGGCGACGCATATGTTACTTCTGACGTAGGTCAGCACCAGATGTTTGCTGCTCAGTACTACAAGTTCGACAAGCCAAACCGCTGGATCAACTCCGGTGGTCTGGGCACCATGGGCTTCGGTTTCCCGGCGGCCATGGGCGTGAAAATGAATTTCCCGGACGAGATGGTCGTGTGCGTGACCGGTGAAGGTTCCATTCAGATGAATATTCAGGAGCTTTCCACCTGTCTGCAGTACGGCATTCCGGTAAAAATTCTGTGTCTGAACAATGGCTCACTGGGTATGGTGCGTCAGTGGCAGGACATGAACTATGAAGGCCGTCATTCCAGTTCTTACATGGAGTCTCTGCCTGATTTCGTTAAGCTGGTAGAAGCCTACGGCCATGTGGGTATCCGCGTGACCGAGCGTGATCAGCTGCCACAGGCGCTGGAAGATACCTTTGGTAAATATAACAACCGTCTTGTGTTCCTGGATGTTGCTGTTGATGAACACGAACACGTGTATCCGATGCAGGTTCCAACCGGTTCCATGCGCGATATGTGGCTGAGCAAGACGGAGCGTACCTGATCATGAGACACATTATTTCTATTCTGCTGGAAAACGAACCGGGTGCATTGTCACGGGTTGTTGGTCTGTTCGCTCAGCGCGGCTACAACATTGAAACCCTGACCGTTGCGCCAACGGAAGATAACACCCTGTCACGTCTGACCATGACCACTCATGGCGACGACCGTAAGATTGAACAGATTACCAAGCAGCTGAACAAGCTGATTGAAGTGGTAAAACTGGTTGATCTGTCGGAAGGTGCTCACATTGAACGCGAACTGATGCTGATCAAAGTGAAAGCCGTGGGCGCACAGCGTGCGGAAATCAAACGTACTGCGGATATTTTCCGTGGCCAGATCGTTGATGTATCGCCGAGTGTGTACACCATTCAGTTAACCGGTGCGACCGATAAACTGGAAGCTTTTATTGAAGCGATTGGTCCCGGCTGTGTGCTGGAAACCGTACGTTCAGGCGTATCCGGTATCTCCCGCGGTGAGAAAATTCTGAGCCTGTAATTACACAGGTACAGAAGAAAAAGCCCTCTTAATGAGGGCTTTTTTGTGCCTGGGGTTCTGCTGCCGGTAACTGCACCAATGGTGCCCGACAGAGTTATTCCTGTTCCGGATCGAGAAAGGCCAGCGATAAAAAACCGGCAAAGGCTCCGAGTAAGAAAATAAATTCAATGCTGCCGCTGGCGAGCATGATCAGCCCGGTAATAATCCAGCCGCTTTTCACCTGCTCCAGTCGTCGCCGGTAAAGCCGCGTGCGGGTCCAGTTCAGTTCCGGGTAATCTATCGGCAGACCATAAAAGCGGCGGATGCGATCCAGCACTGCAGGTTTGCTCTGCGGTCTGTTGGACGAATGATCTGGCGGTTCGGGTGGGGGATTCTGCATGGTCACCTCCTTTACTATCAGCGTAAAAGAGGATTTACCGCTTCGCTGAGTTAACAGCGAAAAAATCTAATAAACAGGTTGGGATATAAAATCAGGTTCTGAGTCAGAACAGGGCACTGAGTTGTATGCTGGCCTGGTATCACCGCGCCTTCTACAACCTCGCCTTGCACAACCGCACTCTTCACAACCGCACCAGCACCCCGGGAACAGAAACCGTGCCTGTTCACCGGGGCCGGATAATCGCTGAGTCAGATACGGTAAACCGACTTGGTCATTACTTTTGAAACGGCGGTCATCGCCAGTTTCACCGGCAATGGAAACTTATGGCCACCGGCACTCAGTGCTGTGGTCGCGTGTTTTGCCTCGTCTTCCAGCATCTGCAGCAGCACGGCTTTACTCTTTTCATCCTGCACCGGCAGGCTGGTCATGTGCTGGGTCAGATGTTTGCACACCAGGTCTTCGGTGGCAGCGACAAAACCCAGACTGACACGATCCGATACTTTACCGGCTGCAGCGCCAATGGCGAAAGACATGCCATAAAACAGCGGGTTGAGCAGGCTGGTGGAGCTGCCCAGCTCTTTTACCCGGTCTTCACACCACACCAGATGATCGATTTCTTCACGGGCGGCTTCTTCCATGGCTTCACGGACTTCCGGTAGCTTTGCCGTCAGCGCCTGACCCTGATACAGCGCCTGTGCGCAGACTTCGCCTGTGTGGTTAATGCGCATCAGGCCAGCAGCATGTTTGGCTTCTGCCTCGCTGAGTTCGTGATAATCACGGTTTTCGGCAGGGGAAGGGCGGTATTCCTGAGCTGCACCGGGAACCAGAGTACGCAGCGCCTGATCGGCGTTCTGGATCAGCTTGTCGAACAGCGAGTAGCGACGGGCCGGTGTTTTAGCAGCAGCGTGTTGAGTCATAGTAACCTCCGGAATTTGCTCCATTTTATGCTATATCGCCGGGCTCTGCATTGTTCAGATCAAGGCGCGTGGCGATGGATGTGTCTGCCTGCGGAACACTGTTACTATGACAGCAGAACAGGAGGATGTTATGCAGGACCTGAATGATCTTGAGTTATTGCTGGCGCGTAAAATTCCGTTGCTGCTGGTGGAAAGCCATGAAGAAAACCGTGCGCTGGAGCTGTTTACCCGGCTGGCGATTAAGCGCGGTCTGGCATTGCAGCAATGGACCCTGACCGACGGTCTGCGTCGCCTGGGGTTTGGTGAGGATGTCAGTAAAGGCGATACTCAGCAGCCCGCAGATGCGCTGCGTCTGCTACGTGAGCGGCCGGAAGGTGGCCTGTTTATTTTCTGCGATCTGCATCCGTTCCTCGAAGAACCTCTGGTGATCCGCCTGCTGAAAGACATCGCGCTGCAGCACGAACGGCAGGGCAAAACGCTGGTTCTGCTCAGTCATGAGCTCAAAGTGCCGGCGGAACTGCAGCGTCTGGCGGCGCGTTTCAGCCTGAAATTACCGGATTCCGGCCAGTTGATGGCGCTGGTGAAAGAGGAAGCGCAACGCTACGCCAGAGACTCAGGGCACAAGGTGAAAGCCGACGGTGAAACGCTGGAGCAGCTGGTGGCCAATCTGAAAGGTCTGACGTTCTCCGATGCGCGCCGCCTGATCCGTGGAGCCATCATCGACGATGGCGCTATCACTCAGGACGATGTTCCGGAAGTCAGCCGGGCGAAAATGTCATTGCTCGCCGAAGACGGCATTATCAGCTTTGAATACGATACCGCACGCTTTAACGAAGTGGCCGGGCTGACGGCGATGAAAGACTGGCTGGCTAAACGTCAGCAGGCATTTCTGACGGCTGAGCGGAAACTGCGGCCACGTGGTCTGCTACTGTTTGGTGTGCAGGGCAGTGGTAAAAGTCTGGCGGCCAAAGCGGTGGCGGGTTCCTGGGGGCTGCCATTGCTGCGGCTGGATTTTGCCACGCTGTATAACAAGTTTTTCGGTGAAACTGAGCGTAATCTGCGTGAAGCGCTGGCGCTTGCAGAGACGATGTCGCCCTGCATTCTGTGGATTGATGAGATCGAAAAGGGCTTAGGCACTGACAGTAATGATGCCGGCATCAGCCAGCGTATTCTTGGAACGCTGCTGACCTGGCTGAATGAACATGATGCACGGGTATTTGTGGTGGCGACGGCGAATAATATTCATCAGTTGCCACCGGAGCTGATCCGTAAGGGGCGGCTGGATGAACTCTTCTTTGTCGATCTGCCGGACAAGCAGGTGCGCAAAGAGATTCTCAGTATCCATATGCACAAAAGAGGTCTGGAGCCAGGACGTTTTGATCTGGAATTATTGGCCGACGCCAGTGAAGGATTCTCGGGTGCAGAACTGGAGCAGGCGGTGGTCTCCGGCTGGCATTCGGCCTCGGTGGCTGGTAACGACAGCGCGAGGGTCAGCACAGATACCCTGTTGCATGAAATTCAGCGCACGCGGCCACTGTCGGTGGTGATGGCTGAGCCCATGGCGGCGTTACGCGCCTGGGCACAGGAACGGGCAGTTAAAGCCGATTAATCGTCAACGTCATCTGCTGGTCTGCGGTAACGCAGTTCCAGCAATGCCTGACGCAGACGTTCACCACTGGCAGGTTTTGCAATCACCTGCTGAATGCCAACCTGACGGGCATCGTCAGCGACGGCGCTGGTGCTCAGACCGGTCAGCATCAGGCGGGCAGGTTTGGGCGTAATATCGGCATCGTTTTCAATGCGTTCGGCCAGCTGCAGTCCATTCATCACCGGCATGTCGTGATCAATCACAATGACGTCAAAAGGTTGGCCGATATTGATCTGATTACGCAGCATGGCCAGCGCTTCTTTACCACTGTAAGTGGATTCCGGACGCATGCCCCAGCGGCGTACCTGTTTTTCAATCACACTGCGCAATGACGCGTTATCGTCCACCACCAGAATCCGCAGCCCGATGAGGCTTTCATCGCGCGGCATTGTGCGTTCGGTGTAAGTGGCGCTCATCGGTACACACAAGGTCAGCGAGGCCCCCTGGCCGGTCATGCTTTCCACCGCCAGCTGCGAGCCGGTCAGTTCAATCAGTTGGCGCGTCAGCAGCAGATTCCACGGGTCGCCATCGGAGGTCGGGGTGGTATTTTTCTGCTGCAGAATACGGAAGGCGTGCTTCAGTTCTTCTGGTTTAACCAGCGTATTACTTAATTGCAGCTGAATGCGCACACCGCTGGCGATGTTGTCAGCGTAAGGGCTGGCGTGCAGCGCAAGTTCGCCATATTCCGTGTAGGCCAGAGCGTGACTGACCAGATTATGCAGCATGGTCTGCAGGCGGCTGCTGTCACCGCGGAACTGTTCGGGCAGATCATCAGCGATGTCCATTACCAGCTCCACCTGTTTACGCGTGGCCTCCTGCTGGAAATGCGCCATCACCTGAGTCAGCACCATGGACAGATTAAACGGACGCTTTTCCAGCTCCAGTGTGCGGTTGCGCAGTCGTGCCAGATCTGAAATTTCGTTGGCGATGTGCAGCAGGTCACGGCCGGCAAGCGTTATAGTTTCTGAAAACTCCCGCTGGGCTGCGCTTAACGGGGTATCACTGAGCAGCTCGTTCATACCGATCACGCCATTGATCGGCGTGCGCAGTTCATGGCTGATCTGGGACAGCAGAGATAATGGCAGACCTGGCTGGCTTTGCTTGCGTCGCTCTTCAATGGGTTCTTTCAGGCATTCCATGGTGGCCATCACCAGACTGCCAATAATCACGAATGGCAGGGTCAGAGGGGCCCAGGCCGTAAAGGTATCGAGGGACAGGAAGTTATAGGTACTGAGGACGGCAATCAGCACACCGAAACCGACGACAACAGCGCCAATCAGTACGCGGCGCTGCGCCACCGGATAAGCAGAGCGGCCGAGCGCCATCGCCAGCGCCAGCAGGAACAGGTTGATAGCGACCTCAGAGGCCACGATAAGCATGGCGGCCGGGGTGAAAAATATCAGGGTAATGGCCAGCACAGGAATATGGATCAGTGCCAGAATCAGCAGCCAGCGTTTCAGCAGTGCTGCATACCTGTCCTGCCACTCGAGCTGGCGTGCGGCCAGTGTGTGGAAGACTACGGACAGCGCCAGAGCAATTTCGCCGATCAGGTTAGCTGCAGACGGTGATAAATCCGTAAGCAGCGGCAGTACGCCCATCCAGGCCGGCTGATAAATGGCTACTGTCAGGCAGTAGCCGGCAGAAGCCGCGGCAAACAGCAGACGACGGCGTTTGAAAATAAAAATAAACCACGCCAGCGTCGCCAGAATCCAGCCCATGCTGACACCCTGAATGGTGAACATGCGCTGCTCGTTCGACAGAAAGCGGTCGAGACTCAGAAGGTGCAGATCGGTGCTGAGGATGCCGTTGGCATGAATCCGGATCAAAAAGCTGCGTGTGCTTTGCGCAGGGATGGTCAGCTCAACCGGATGTGTCTGCAGGAAACCGCCACGCAGGGCGCGGGCCTGATCTTCCTGACGGATCTTGAGATAACTGTCACCGGCAGAAATATCGTAAAAATCTATGGTGTCCAGTTCGTTGCCGGACAGGGTCAGGACGACACGGCGCTCATGGCCGTAGGGGTTACTGAGACTGAAGCGCAGCCAGTAAGCGGAGTCGGTAATACCGAATTTGAGTGCCTGAGCGTGGCTGGGGGTAAAGCGCAGTTGCTGCTCGCGGGTCAGGACTGTGGTGATATCAAGTTCACCGGTCGCATCTTCCAGAACAGAAACATAAGGGGTGATGGAGTAGTCGAACGATGTGTCGGGCAACAGCACCGGGTTGTTGGCAAAAGCCCTGAGGCTGAGCAACATGAGGCAACCAAATACCAGCAGGTATGCCTTTCTCCCCGATTTCATTGTGCCGTTCCCCTTCACATCATGTTCTGATCTGATCCCAGGGATCAGTTGCCTTGTTCGCGCTCTATTGCACGATACCCTATGTCGGAGCGGCAGAACATGCCTTTCCAGCTGACCTGTTTCACAAGTTCATAGGCCTGGGCCTGAGCTTCGCTGACACTGTTGCCAAGGGCTGTGGCGCAGAGTACGCGACCGCCGGCAGTCACTACCTGACCTTCAGAGTTCAGTTGGGTGCCTGCGTGAAATATTTTGCGGTCAGTGCCGTCATTGTCCGGCAGGAAAATAACGTCGCCTTTGGCGTAATCAGCAGGGTAACCACCGGCAGCCAGTACCACACCCAGAGAAGCGCGTGGATCCCACTGAGTGGTTTCGCTGTCGAGTTTACCTTCCAGTGCTGCCAGGCAGTGTGCCACCAGGTCAGACTGCATGCGCAGCATAATTGGCTGAGTTTCCGGGTCACCGAAACGGCAGTTGTACTCGATCACTTTTGGCGCACCGCTTGCGTCGATCATCAGACCGGCATACAGGAAACCTGTGTAATCGTTGCCTTCGGCAGCCATGCCTTCAACGGTCGGGTAAATCACTTCGCGCATAATGCGGTCATGAATTTCCTGAGTGACCACAGGGGCAGGGGAGTAGGCACCCATACCACCGGTATTAGGACCTGTGTCTTTATCGCCGACACGTTTGTGATCCTGGCTGGTGGCCATTGGCAGCACGTTTTTGCCATCCACCATCACGATGAAAGAGGCTTCTTCACCGGTGAGGAATTCCTCAATCACCACTCGACAGCCAGCTTCACCGAAAGCGTTGCCGGAAAGCATGTATTTTACTGCGTCCTCAGCCTGCTCGAGAGTTTCAGCGACGATCACGCCTTTACCGGCAGCCAGACCGTCGGCTTTCACCACGATCGGTGCACCTTTCTCCTGCAGGTAAGCCAATGCCGGTTCAACTTCGGTAAAGTTCTGATATTCCGCGGTCGGGATTTTCTGACGGGCAAGGAAATCCTTGGTAAAGGCTTTGGAACCTTCCAGCTGAGCTGCGCCTTTGGATGGACCGAAAATTTTCAGGCCGGCCGCTTCAAACTGATTCACCACACCACCTACAAGCGGTGCTTCCGGACCAACGATGGTCAGGCCGATGCTGTTGTCTTCGGCGAATTTCTGCAGGCCGTCGAAATCCATGACATCAATATCGACGTTTTCCAGACCGTCTTCGATGGCGGTACCGGCGTTGCCGGGGGCAACGAATACTTTATCAACCAGCGGAGATTGGAGAGCTTTCCAGGCCAAAGCGTGCTCACGCCCGCCAGAACCAATTACCAGTATCTTCATAGTTAGCGTTTCCTGTTGCCGGGTCTTAAATCCGCCAGCACGGCGTTATAAATTTCGTCAAAATGCTCACTTAGCGCACTAAGCTCCGCTTTTTCCTCAATTTATGCCTTGTTCTGACAAATTTAATCTCCCGGTTCTGGCCAGGCCGATAGTAATTGCCTGACTGCATTAAATTTATTTTTACTTAAACGCCCGGTGGCGTCTTTCGCGCCAGAGAGCAGTTTTGCTTACAGCGCCCCGGAGTTTTTTCGCGTACGAAAGCGTTATGCCTTCAACGCCCCGGAGTTTTTTCGCGTACGAAAGCGTTATGCCTTCAACGCCCCGGAGCGTCGTGAGCGAAGGTCTGGCCAGGCAAAAATTCCTGAGGGAGCGGAGTGTAGTTAACCTACATGAGCATCCCGAAGGAATTTTTAACACCGCCAGACCGAGCGCAACAGCTCCGACCGTTATCAGTGGCGGAAATGACGCATACCAGTGAACACCATTGCTATTCCTGCTTCATCGGCGGCAGCAATCACTTCCTCATCACGGATCGAACCACCCGGCTGAATAATGGCTTTAATGCCATTGGCCGCAGCGTTGTCGATACCATCACGGAACGGGAAGAAAGCATCAGATGCCATTACCGCACCTTCAACGGCCAGACCAGCATGCTCCGCTTTAATGGCAGCGATACGGGCTGAGTTCACACGGCTCATCTGACCGGCGCCAACGCCGACAGTCTGACGGTTTTTGGCGTACACAATGGCGTTGGATTTTACGAACTTGGCCACTTTCCAGGCGAAAATGAGATCGTGAATTTCCTGTTCAGTCGGTGCACGTTTGGTGACGACCTGCAGATCGTCCACTGTGATCATACCGTTGTCGCGGTCCTGAACCAGCAGGCCGCCATTGACGCGCTTGTAGTCGAAACCGGCAGCACGTTCAGCAGGCCACTGACCACAGGCCAGCAGACGCACGTTTTTCTTGGCTTCCACAACAGCCGCGGCTTCCGCGGTAACCGTTGGTGCGATAATCACTTCAACAAACTGGCGGTCAACGATGGCCTGTGCAGTTTCGGCGTCCAGTTCACGGTTGAAGGCGATGATNCCGCCGAAAGCGGATTCGGTATCNGTTTCGAAGGCCAGATCGTAGGCTTTACGNATGCCGCCGTCTTCTTCNGGAACCACGGCNACACCACATGGNTTNGCGTGNTTNACGATNACACAGGCAGGTTTTACGAAAGACTTCACACANTCCAGCGCAGCGTCAGTGTCGGCNACGTTGTTGTACGACAGTTCTTTGCCCTGCAGCTGTTTNGCGGTGGCGATGGANGCTTCNGCNGGGTTNGCTTCNACNTAGAAAGCCGCTTTCTGATGCGGGTTTTCACCGTAACGCATGTCCTGCGCTTTGATNAACTGGCTGTTGAANGTCTGTGGGAANTCCAGGCGATTATCNGTGCTCAGGGTTTCTGCAGACTGATCAATGGTNCCCAGGTAGTTGGCGATCATACCGTCGTAAGCNGAGGTATGTTCGAACGCTTTCAGTGCCAGGTTAAANCGGGTTTTGTANTGCAGNCCGTTATGGGCTTTCAGATCNTCCAGCACCATGCTGTAGTCTGCGGTATTGACCACGATACCAACATANGCGTGGTTNTTNGCCGCCGAGCGCACCATGGTNGGACCACCGATGTCGATGTTTTCAATGGCCAGTGGCAGGTGACAGTCTGGTTTGGCAACGGTCGCAGCAAACGGGTAGAGGTTNACCACTACCAGATCGATCGGGTTAATGCCGTGTTCGTTCATCACGTCATCATCCTGACCACGACGACCCAGAACNCCACCGTGAATTTTCGGGTGCAGGGTTTTTACACGACCATCCATCATTTCCGGNAANCCGGTGTAATCAGANACTTCAATGGCCGGAATCTGGTTGTCGATCAGCAGTTTGTAGGTGCCGCCGGTGGACAGAATTTCCACGCCTGCTGCGTGCAGGGACTGGGCAAATTCTACAATGCCGTTTTTGTCGGACACACTGATCAGGGCNCGGCGCACTGGCGTGATGTCGGCTGGAGTTTCGTTTGCTGGAATAAAGTTGCTCATATGGTCAGATTTTTAAGTGTATTTAAAAAAGAAAAAGCGGCACACGGCCGCTGTTAATTCTGTCGTTACTTACAGCATTCCATACTGCTTGAGTTTTTTGCGCAGGGTACCGCGGTTNAGACCGAGTACCACGGAGGCTTTGGTCTGGTTGTCGCGGGTGTACTTCATGACGGTTTCCAGAAGCGGTGCTTCTACTTCTGACAGAACCATGTCATAAAGATCAACGACCGGCTGCCCGTCCAGGTGGTCAAAGTAGTTCTGGAGAGCCTTTTCTACGCTGTCGCGCAGAGTTTGGGTCGGCTCGGATGGGGCGCGCAGATTGTGCTGCATGTCTGCTGAATCGGTCACTGTGTCAACCTTCCTTCTTTCTGTTGCTTCGCTGTTCAATGTATCGGTGTTCATCGTAAAAAATCCCTCTTGCTGTCTGCTCCTGTGGTCGTACCCGCTGAAAAGTCAGTGCAGATACGAACCAAACCACTGCTGAACGGCCTCGACCTGTTCAGCTGCGCTTTGCAGCCCGTTGAAGCGGCTGCGGAATTCATTGCTGTCCTGCTGACGCTGCAGGTACCAGCTGACGTGTTTGCGGGCGATGCGGACACCCAGATACTCACCGTAGAAGTCGTGCAGATCCTGCAGNTGGTTNAGCAGGATCTGTTCGGTTTCTGCCAGCGGTGGTGAAGGTAACTCTTCACCGGTGCTGAGGTAGTGGGCGACTTCGCGGAAGATCCACGGCTGNCCCTGAGCGGCACGGCCGATTAATACGCCGTCTGCTCCTGTGTAANGCAGCACTTCGGCTGCCTTGCGTGCGCTGGTGATATCGCCGTTGGCGAACACCGGAATGCTGACGCTGTTTTTGATGGTACGGATCGTGTCGTATTCCACCGTATTTTTGTATCCGCAGGCACGGGTNCGTCCGTGAACCGCCAGCGATACGATGCCGGCATCTTCGGCGATGCGGGCAATGGTCGGGCCGTTTTTATGATCCGGGTCCCAGCCAGTCCTTATTTTCAGAGATACCGGAACATCNACGGCACCTACGACGGCCTGTAATATATCTTTCACCAGACCTTCATCTTTCATTAACGCTGAGCCTGCAGCTTTGTTGCAGACTTTNTTCGCCGGGCAGCCCATNTTGATGTCNATGATCTGGGCNCCGTTGGCGACGTTAAATGCAGCACCTTCGGCCAGCGTCTGCGGATCACCGCCNACNATCTGGACGGCAATGGGCTCAGGTTCACCATCATGGTTCAGGCGCAACTGCGACTTGCGGGTGTTACGCAGGTCGGCATTGGCTGANACCATTTCGCCAACCACCAGNCCGGCACCAAGACGACGGCACANCTGGCGGAACGGACGGTCGGTGACCCCTGCCATCGGCGCCAGAACTACGGGATTAGGTAGTGTGTACGGACCGATTGAAGGCATTATCTGCTGATCAAAAAATGTGCTGGAAAAGTCGCGGTATGATACTCATAACCCCCCTGTGAATAAAGAGGGTTATTTGCTGTTTCAGTGAATTCTGTGGCTTGATTTGCCGCTTGTTTTCTGCATCAGGCCGGCATTGCTGCCGGCTTACTGATTCGCCTGCAGGCTGATGGAATANCTGACGGCTTCCGGNCCCGGATCAACCANCTCCAGGGCAATNTGCACCGGGGTCTGCACCGGCATGTCGTTTTCGCCNGACAACTCNCCGGANAGATACTGNGCCGGGGTNAANCGGCGACTGGCGACCATGTTGTCNTTGAGNTCGCGGAACATCAGNGTGATATCCGGGAACGGCTGNTCATAGTCAGCNTTGTTGAGCAACAGGGCATCCACCACCAGAGCNCGCTGCAGNGTCGGGTGNGAACGCACGACCAGATTCTGTGTGGTCATGTCGCGNATGTTCTGTACCTTCGGCANCTGACANCCGGCCAGTTCACAGGCTTTGGCGTACCANGGCCGCCACTGNGGCGTGCGNGACCATTCGTCGAANTTAAAATAGAAGGTCTGTGCNGCTGCCACTATCAGCATCAGCAGAATACCGCTNAACCAGCCCCAGGGNATTCTGCGGCGCGTGCGTTCGCCNAGNTCGAGNGGCTCNTCCTGNACTGCAACATTAATCGGNGCATTGTTCGGNGGCAGCTCGATGGACAGTTCTTCGGATGGAATATCCAGATCACCGTTCAGTGNAAANGCTTCNTCATGGTGTTCGTCTTCATCCATGAANCCCTGAAAATCGTCNTCTTCCGGTGGTGGCAGATCGTAATTNAAGTCGTCAGCACCATCCAGNCTGATTTTGCTGGTNTCGACGCTGTTGTCNTCGTCTTCCAGCAGCGCATTGGCCCAGGANTCATCNGCATCCGGCGCTTTGCCATAGTTATCNTCNCCACCGCCGCCGATGAAATCGAGNGTATCGCGGTCAGCNTTNCGGANATTNAAAATNGANTCGTCNAGTTCCAGATCATCCCGTGGTTTGGGNCGTGANCGGTGCTCCGGTGTGCGCAGGTTGAAGTCGGTNAANGGGTCGTCAGCCAGACGTTCCGGAATAGGATCGTCTTCCATATCATCGTGGATCAGACCGAAATCGTCGTCATCGGCGGTACTGGCTTCAGCTTTTGCCGGNGTCACAGCNGGCTTAACAGGCCTGGCTTCCGCTTTNCTGACTTCCGGCTTGAGAGGGGNGCTCTTGANAGGGGTNCTCTGAGGCTGTTCTGCTTTTTCTGTCCGTGCAGCGGCCACCACAGGTTTGGCTGCCTGNGGATTATCAATAAAGTGTTCTGCNGCCTTNAAGACCTGCAGACAGGAACCGCAGCGTACCATGCCTTTGGCAACACTGAGATGCTCGTCGCGTACGCGAAAGCTGGTCTGACAGTGTGGGCAGCGGGTAACGTGAACAGCCATGTTATTCCCTCAACGTTTAATCCCGGTAAGGACAACCCAATCGTCCTGTTGTTCCGGTGGATTCATATCAAACCACTGGCTATAAGCGGCTGANACTTCCTGTGCCTGCTCNGCCAGCAGACCTGACAGGGCGAGCTTGCCNCCACTGCGGGTCAGCGATGCAATGTGTTCGCCCAGTGACACCAGAGGCCCGGCAAGAATATTGGCGACCGTGATGTCNGCCTCAATCTGCGGGGTGTCTTTGGGCAGATATATTTCATAACGGCTGTCATCCACGCCATTACGNCCGGCATTATCNCGCGTNGCGGTCAGCGCCTGNGGATCAATGTCGGTACCAANCATNTGGCGNGCACCNAGCAGCAGGGCAGCAATNCCGAGAATACCGGAACCACAGCCATAGTCGACGACCAGNTCGCCGCCTTCTACTTCACGATCGAGGTATTTGAGNCACAGTGCGGTGGTCGGATGGGTGCCGGTACCGAANGCCAGNCCCGGATCCAGCATCAGNTTCACAGCGTCTTTCTGNGGTGGCTCACGCCAGCTCGGNCAAACCCAGAGACGNTGNCCGAANGGCATNGGGTGGTAATCATCCATCCAGGCCCGTACCCAGTCTTTGTCTTCCACCAGTTCNGTTTTATGNNGCGGCAGTTCNCTGCCACCNTCNGCACCGTANCANANGCGGATCTGCTCCAGCAGTTCGTCACTGTTGCGGCTGGCTTCGAACAGNCCAATGACTTCTGTGTTNTCCCAGATCGGGGTCGTACCCAGNTCGGGTTCCAGAATNGGCTGGTCAGCATCNTCCTGCAACGTNACCGACAGGGCNCCGGCGCCGAGTAAGGCATTTTCAACCGCTTCTACCTGCGAGCGGTCAGCATGAAAACGAACCTGCATCCANGACATCAGTNNTNNACTCCCTGCTGTTTGCCAATATGGGCAATGGCGGCCTGCAGTGCCAGCTCGTAGCCCTGAGTNCCCAGACCNGCGATAACGCCCACGGCGATGTCGCTCAGNTAGGAATGGTGGCGGAAGCTTTCACGGGCATGCACATTGGAGATGTGAATCTCNATAAACGGGATGGCGACACCNGCCAGTGCGTCACGCAGNGCAACACTGGTGTGGGTGAANGCGGCAGGNTTAATNATGATAAATGCAGTGTCATCATNGCGCGCGGCATGGATACGGTCGATTAACGCGTGCTCGGCATTGCTCTGGAACTGCTCAAGATCAAATCCGGCCTNNTNAGCCGCTTTGCTCAGCTGTTGTTCGATATCCGCCAGCGTCGTGCTGCCGTAGATGTGTGGTTCCCGGGTGCCCAACAAATTAAGGTTTGGGCCCTGAAGTACCAGAATNCTCGCCATTGCGTCAGTTCCTGCTTTGAAGAGTGGGCCAGAAATTGCCCTGAAAGCCCGCGAGTTTGCCGAAAAAGCCCGCTATCGTCCAGCTTTCCGCCGTATTCTGCCGGNATGAAGGCNTATTTATGTGAACTGNCNGTGCATACCTGGTTGCGGCCGCTGTCTTTGGCNCGGTAGAGGGCTTTGTCGGCTTCGGCAATCAGCTCACTGACGCTTTGCCCCTGCCATTCACTGACACCACAGGAGAAGGTGATGTTCAGATCCTGCTGATCGTGGGTCAGGCAGGAGAAATTTTTGCGGATTTTATCCATNACNGCTGCCGCCTGTTCAAGNTNGGCATCGACCAGNACGACGGCAAATTCTTCGCCACCATAGCGGCCGATNGGGTCACTNTTGCGCAGGCTCTGGCGCAGAAACAGCGACAGATTGCGGATCACGTTGTCNCCCACCGGATGGCCATACTGGTCGTTCACCTGTTTGAAGTGATCGATATCGATCATGGCGAAACTGANCGGGGTCTGTCCGNCTGCTGCGCTGATGGCCTGTTGCAGTGCTTCCTGCAGATGGGTGTGATTTAACAGNCCGGTGAGACTGTCGCGGGCGATCAGTTGCTGCAGCTGACGGGCACGGTCCACGCGGTTTCTGATGGTGGTAACCAGGTGCGCCGGACTGACCGGTTTGGTCAGGAAGTCGTCACCGCCTTCTGCCATGGCCGCCAGTTGCCGGTCACGGTCTTCTTCACCGGAGACGTAAATAATCGGCAGGTGAAAGTATTCCGGTTGCTGGCGGATGATGCGCGCCAGTTCCATGCCGTTGCANTCGGGCATATACATGTCCATCAGNACGATGTCNGGCACGAAGTCNTGCAGAACCTCAAGCAGNTGCAGAGGTTCATTCACTACTCTGGTGATCATGCCGGCCTTATTAAGAATNTTCTGNGCATGCACACTCTGNGTCCGCGAATCATCCACCACCAGAACCTTCTGCGGCTGTGGTGGCGTACAGTCCAGCCTGGTTTCCAGCTTGCTGATCAGGGCATGCACGTTGGTTTCATTCATAAANGCAATGCTGCCGCTGCGCTGCGCCTGAATCTGTTCTTTCAGACNGGGAGGGGTTCCGGCCCAGGTGAATATAACCGGCAGAGGCGTTTCCCGTTGTTGCTGTATCTGAGCCGCTATCTCCAGTCCCATACCTTCACGGCCAAAATTATGATCCAGCACGATGGCGGCCGGATGGCGTTGCTGCAGGCTNCTGACCAGGTCCTGCGGTGTGCGCTGTAATTCGGGGCGGAAGCTGAAGTACTGCATCTGTTCGGCNAGTACAACGGCCTGATCGGTATTCTGCAGGGCGATATAAATGGGTTTTTTCTGTGGAATAAGAGCGGTGGCATCCGGACTGTCAGTATGNCGCAGGGCGGTTTGGCTGAGATTCTGAATAATGCGGTTAATGGTCTGCAGCTGGGTATTGTNGGCGCANTCGCCGGGGGCNATGTNCNTCAATAACTGCAGCAGGTCTTTGCCCAGCTGCTGATGTCTGNTGGCGCCAAAGCGCCCGGCGTAGCGGATCAGTTTATCGACNCTGAGACTGAGTTCAGTCAGAGCGTCCTTTTGCCAGTTGCGTTGCGGCAGCTGCCGCCACAGATCAATGATCTGCCGGACCTGATGAATTACCCGGTGGGAGAAGTGTTGTTTCATACGGTCAGCCGCGGACTGGCTTTCAGACATANGCGTNAATTCTCAATAGTGGTGGNGTAAGCGTAGCAATGAACCGCNCTTNCTGCTGATTGAGTGGCAGCANTNAGNCNGGCAATGANGCCGTTGTTTCTTTTGTCATTTTATTTGCNCCTGCGGTTAGAGAGATCGCNGTCTGCTGTCTACGCTTANNGCATGTCATTTTCCGGTTTTTCCCGCTGATGGGCTCAAGGACTGGCAGTCGTGCGCAGACATGGCTGCAGAAAACACTGCTGCTGCTTTCTTTTTTGCTGTTTGTTCGGGCAGGTCTGGTGGCGGACGCAGAACGCTGGGTGCCGGATTCNNTGATTGANTCGGCTTANCGCGANTACGGNGACAAGGCCGGTGATCTGATTAANGACTGGCGCNCTGCGCTGCACCGGCTCAGCGATGAGGANGAACAAAAAAAGCTCGCCGGCGTGAACCGCTTTATCAACAAAGCCATTCCTTATGTGTCCGATGCCGANCATTGGGGGCAGGATGATTACTGGGCGACGCCTTACGANGCCATGGTGACCCGTGGCGGTGATTGCGAGGACTATGTGATCGCCAAGTACTATTCCCTGCGNCAGCTGGGNGTCGACACAGAAAAGCTGCGCATCACNTATGTTAAAGCCCTTCGCCTGAATCAGGCGCATATGGTGTTGACCTATTTCCCCGAACCGGATGCAATCCCTCTGGTACTGGATAACCTGACCGGCAAAATTCTGTACGCCAATGAACGGCTGGATCTGGCGCCGGTGTACAGTTTTAATGGTGANGGNATGTGGCTGGAGCGGATGAAAGGTCAGGGCATCCGCATGGGNAATCCGAANAAGCTGGACCTGTGGACGGATCTGCGGNTCCGNATGAATGAACTTGGTATGGACCTGTAACCCGGAATGATTTTATGAAAAGGATGCCGTCATGACACTGCGACAACAGTTTTCTNTGCTGACCGGATTACTGGTNGTGATTCTGCTGGCCGGCAGTCTGGTGCTGACCATCAGNAATGGCCGTGATTATTTCCAGCAGCAGCTGAACGCCCGGGCTTACGATGCTGCTACTTCATTGGCGCTGTCGATGTCACAGATGCAGGAGCAGGATACGGTTCAGCTCAGTCGTCTGATTGATGTGCTGTTTGANCGNGGATTTTTCTCNGCCATTGAATTTCACCCGGTGAAGGGCGATGTGCTGCACCGCCGCAGCCGTGAAGCNCTGACCTCNCAGCCTGCACCTTCATGGTTTATGGGCGCNGTTACNTTTGATATGACNGCGGCTGAGGCCGATGTCACNCGCGGCTGGCAGCGCCTTGGCACGGTTATCGTCACCAGNCANACCGACTTNGCCTATCGNGATCTNTGGGCCATGGTGCGCAGTGAATTAATCTGGTTTGCCTGGGTGCTNGTNGTTTCTCTCGCACTGCTGCACCTGTTACTNAACTGGCTTTTCCGTCCGGTGTTNCTGGTGGAGAAACAGGCGCTGGCNATNTGTGANCGTGANTGGCAGGTTCAGGAGGATATCCCCCGTCCGCGGGAGTTGCGCCGTATGGTGCTGGCGATGAATAAAATGGTGCTCAAACTGCAGAGTATTTTCTCTGAGCAGTCAGCCATGACGGAGCAGCTGCGCGAAGAATCCTTCCACGATANTCTCACCGGGGTNCTGAACCGGCGNGGTTTTGATGAGCGTATTGCNCATATTCTGCAGCGTGAAGAAGACCACAGTGGTCTGCTGATTCTGCTGCANCTTGAAGGGCTGGCNGAGGTTAACCGCGATGATGGCCGCCAGGCCGCAGANGAACTGCTGTCGCTGCTCGGGGAGCAGCTGCGTGANATTACTGCGGTGTCNGCNCAGGCATTTTCCGGGCGTCGTTCCGGCAGNGATTTCGCCCTGTATCTGCCCTGTTCTGACAGNCTGCAGGCGGANGGNCTGTTACAGCAGATNCATGGNNAGCTGATCACCGGTGTNTTGAACCAGCGNTANGGNCTGGTGTTCCATNTGGGCGCGGTTTTNCTNCAGAGTGAACGCGATGATCCTTCCCATGCACTGAGCTGTGCNGATGCNGCNCTGCGTCAGGCNCAGCGNCATCCGGAAAGTACCGCGCAACTGTATGACGGCAGNAATTCAGATAAAGANTGGAGNGCCGGTGAATGGCGTCAGCTGTTGACCGAGGCTCTGGCGGCNGATGGCCTGTCACTGCAGTTTATGCCGGTGCTGAGTGGCGANCACGGCAGCGTTCTGCAGTATGAAGTGTTCAGTCGCCTGAGCTGGCAGGGNGANGTGATATCCGCTGCCCGTTTCTGGCCNATGGTTGAACAGCANCANCTGGCTGCGCGTTACGATCTGGCGATTATTGCGCGGGTAGTGCGCATGCTGGTCAAAACACCACCGAAATCCGGTGTACGTTATTGTGTGAATATTTCTGCAGCATCAGTACTCGATGATGAATTTCACCTGCAGCTGCGTGGCCTGCTGACGGAAGCTCCGGAACTGGCCGGCTACCTCGCCATTGAGATTGCTGAACCTGCACTGGGCGGGGCGGAGGCAGCGCTTGCCCGTATGGCAACAGTGCTGCGCACCTTTGGTGTGGCGATTGGTGTCGATCAGGTGGGAACCGGCAGCATGGCGTTTGCTTACTTACAGCGTTTGCCACTGGATTACATCCGCATTGATGGCAGCTTTAACCGGGGTCTGCATAAAGCTCAGGACCGGCGCTTCTTTATTCAGTCGATGGTGCAGATTGCCCACAATCTGGATCTGGCCGTACTGGGCGAAGGGGTGGAAGAGAGCGAAGATGTTCAGGTACTGCGTCAGACCGGCGTCGATGGTATGAGCGGCTACTATTTCTGCCGTCCGATCGCATCCCTGGCGGATGCACATCAATGGTCACAGCCGACAGACGAGGGTTGACGGACGAGGGGTGATAGACGAGGGATAACCAACAAGAGGCGACGGCATCGGTAGCGATTATTTCTGGCGCTTGATCGCGTTGTTGGCTGATGCACATCAATGGTTACAGCAGATGACCTGATTGTGCGGCATTCTGTCGCTATCCCCGGCCAAAAGCGCAGGTAGAATCCGGTGGATCAGATAAATAACAAACAGAATACGGAATAAAACCATGATCAGATCCCGACGTTTTTCTTTGCTCAGTCTGTGTACCGGCACGTTGCTGTCATCGTTGGCCTGTGCTGATGTTGCTGCAGATGTTGTTGTTGACGGCGCTTATGTGCGTGAGCCAGTGCCAGGACGCAATATGAGTGCGGCCTTTATGCAGATTAAAAACACCGGAACTGAGGATAAAACGCTGGTCAGTGCCTCTGCGCCATGGACTGAACGGATCGAAATTCATACTCATATTCATGAAAACGGCATGATGAAAATGCGCCAGATTCAGTCGTTACCCGTACCGGCCGGCGAGACAGTCGTGCTGCAACCTATGGGTCTGCACCTGATGCTGTTTGGACTGCAGCAGCCACTGGCGCAGGAATTACCGCTCACTCTGTGTTTTGCTGGCGGCGATTGTGTTGATACGACCGCTGTACTGCGTACACCAGATCACTGATTTCGCGCAGGCATTTTTGCTAAACTGTCGCTGGACGGAAAAGACAGGCAACGCTATTGTGCTGCCTGTTTTTTTATATGGATATTAGGTATGGCCGCCTCCAGCCTGTTGGCACTGATTGATGATATAGCGTCGGTTCTCGACGACGTTGCTGCGATGTCGAAAATGGCAGCAAAAAAAACCACCGGTGTACTCGGTGATGATCTTGCTCTGAATGCACAGCAGGTATCCGGCATTCGCGCCGAACGTGAACTGCCCGTGGTGTGGGCAGTAACCAAAGGTTCGCTGAAAAATAAGCTGATTCTGGTGCCTGCCGCTCTGCTGATCAGTGCCTTTCTGCCACAGGCCATTATGATTCTGCTGATGATTGGTGGTGCTTATCTGTGTTTTGAAGGGGCAGAAAAGGTTTTACACACCCTGTTCCATGCTAAAGCGGAAAAGGATGAAAAGCGTCAGCTGAAAGCGGCGCTGGAGAAATCTCCGCAGGATTTAATGGCCTTTGAAAAAGAAAAAATCCGTGGTGCGGTAAGAACCGATTTTATTCTGTCCGCCGAAATTATTATAATCACGCTGGGCTCGGTAGCAGAAGCCGATCTGCTCACCCGTATTATTGTGGTCGCGCTGCTGGCGCTGGCATTTACCTTTGGGGTTTACGGTATTGTCGCCGCCATCGTAAAAATGGACGATGCGGGTTTGTGGCTTTCCGAGCGGGAAGGTGACGGGGCGGGTGCGCAACGACTGATCGGACGCTTATTACTCGGTGCTGCACCTAAGCTGATGAAGCTGCTGGCCATCGTTGGCACCATCGCCATGTTTCTGGTGGGGGGCGGTATTCTGATGCACGGAATTCCGGCGCTGGAGCATCTGAATCATGCTATGACCGAAGCGTTTGTTCACGGCAGTGGCAGCTGGCTTGCAGCGTTGGGCGAGAGCGTATTACCTGTGCTGTTTAATATGATCGCCGGTGGTCTGGCCGGACTGGCGCTGGTGGCGATTGTATCTGTGGGCAGTAAACTGATGGGAAAAGCCAAATCGTCCTGATCTGCTGTCTCTTGTGCGCAGGATGGCCTGAGTTTCAGACAATAAAAAGGCCTGCTTTCAGCAGGCCTTTTTGCGTCCGGGGCGGGATCAGCTGTCCCAGGGTTTTTTATCTTCCCATTCTTCTGACATCATCTCTTCCTGCACGGATTTCCCCGGAATAGCGTGGCCGCCACTGGCCCATTCACCGAGATCAATGAGTTTGCAGCGTTCACTGCAAAAGGGACGGTATTTGTTTTCCGGCTTCCATTCGACGTCTTTCTGGCAGGTCGGGCATTGTACTTTCATAAGCGATATTTAACTGTCGGCTGCGTATTTCAGATAGGAATGGTGCAGTGTATCTAACTGAGCGTAAAGATGCTGCAGGTCGCCGCTGTTGTCAGCGATATCATCCGCCAGCTGGCGTTTTTGTTCGGCTGGCATCTGCGCCTGAATAATGCGGCGTATCTGCTCTTCGTTGTTGTTGTCGCGCGAGCAGGCACGTTTGAGCTGCAGCTCTACCGGAACGTCAATCAGCAGGGATCGTTGTGTCAGCGCGTGCTGGGAAGATTCAAACAACAGGGGAGAAACCAGAACAGCGTAGCGGGAGGTTGCGTCGTTCAGCTGCTGAATAATGCGCTCACGGATGCGCGGGTGGGTCTGACCTTCAAGCCACAGACGTTCCTGCGGTTCGTTAAAGACCTTTTCCCTCAGCCAGGCACGGTTCAAGGTCTGATCTGCCAGCAGAGCCTGCTCACCAAAATGCTCGCGTATGGCGCGCCATGCAGGTTCGTTTGGCTCAACGACTTCACGTGCTACGACATCTGCGTCGACGACGCGGATGCATTTACCAGCAAAGTAATCTGAAGCAGCGGTTTTGCCGCTGCCAATGCCTCCGGTGAGGCCAAGAACCCAGGTCATAACAGGTTGCTCCGTTTCAGAACGCACAGGTTAACAGAACAAGTTAACAGAACAAGCGGCGAACTGGGTAACTGCCAGCTGTATACAGGGCGCAGCTTAAAGCGACCCAAGATACCAGCGGGTCAGATCATCACCCCACATGGCGGCAATCCAGCCTGCAGCGGCCAGATACGGGCCAAATGGAATCGGAACATTTTTATCCCGGCCAAGAATCAGAATACCGGCGATTCCCACGACAGCACCGACAACGGAGGACAGCAGAATAATCACTGGCAGGGCGGAGATACCGAGCCAGGCACCTAATGCTGCCAGCAGTTTAAAGTCACCAAACCCCATGCCTTCTTTGCCGGTCAGAAGTTTGAAAATCCAATAAACACTCCACAAGGCCAGGTAGCCGGCTGCGGCACCGTAGACAGCGTCGCTGAGATCGGTAAACAGGCCCTGGGAGTTGACCAGCAGGCCAATCCATAACAGCCCCAGTGTCAGGGTATCGGGCAGAATCTGATAATCGATATCGATCACCGACATGGCCAGCAACAACCAGGTGAACACCAGCATGGCAGCCAGTGGCCAGCCCCATGGGAACTGGATGATAAGCGCAGCGCTGAGTACCGCCGTGGCTAGCTCAACGATCGGATAACGTACGCTGATCGGCTCACCGCAGGACTTGCATTTACCTTTCAGCAACAGCCAGCTGATGACCGGAATATTCTGCCATGCACGGACTTTGGCGCCACATTTTGGGCAGTGTGAATCCGGCTTTAACAGATTGAATGGCTGATCGAGATTGTCCAGAGCAGGGTGCTTTGGCAGCGTCGTGTCCATTTCCAGCGTATCGCGTTTCCACTCACGGAACATCATGATGGGCAGGCGCAGGATAACGACGTTGAGGAAGCTGCCGATCATCAGACTGATGATGGCAATAAAGACAACCGCCAGCAGCGGTGAGGCTGCCAGCAGAGAAAATAACTGCATTAAACCACGTTCCCCATCTGGAAAATTGGCAGGTACATGGCAATGATAAGACCACCAATAACGATACCGAGGAAGGCCATCATAAAGGGTTCAATCATAGCGGTCATATTATCGACGGCGTCATCTACTTCAGATTCATAATAGCCGGCGGCTTTATCCAGCATGGTATCCAGGGCACCGGATTCTTCACCAATACTGGTCATCTGTACCACCATATTGGGGAACACACCGGTCGATTTCATAGCGAAGTGCATTTGCTGGCCGGAGGAGACTTCGTCACGGATTTTTAATACTGCATCCCGGTAAACTGCGTTACCCACGGCGCCTGCAACGGAATCCAGTGCTTCTACTAACGGAACACCGGCGGCAAATGTCGTCGAAAGAACCCGGGCATAACGGGCAACAGAGGCTTTCAGAATCAGATCGCCAAATACCGGCAGTTTCAGCGTATAGGCGTCAACGGCATCAGCAAACTTCGGAGAGCGTTTTTTCGCCTGAGCAAACGCTATACCGGCAACGACCAGAACAGCCAGCACCTGTAACCAGTAGGCCTGGGCGACTTCGGAAATATTCACCACCATCTGAGTCGGGGCTGGCAGCTCTGCACCAAAACTATCAAACATTGCCTGAAACGTCGGCACCACTTTGATCAACAGGATAGCGGTTACCACTGCGGCCACAATGAGAGTAATCACAGGGTACATCAGCGCTTTTTTGATTTTTGCTTTCAGTGCTTCGGTTTTTTCTTTGTAGACTGCGACTTTATCCAGCATGGTTTCCAGCGCACCAGCCTGTTCACCGGATTCAATCAGGTTGCAGGTCAGGTCGTCAAAGTATTCCGGGTGATTCTTCAGCGCCGAGGCAAAATCATTACCTGCAGCTACGCTGTCGCGAATTTCCATCACCAGTTCTTTCATGGTGATGTTGTCAATGCCGTCGCCAACAATATCGAAGGACTGCACCAGAGGCACGCCAGCTTTGATCATGGTGGCCATCTGGCGGGTAAAAAAGGTGATATCAGATGATTTAATTTTTTTCTTTTTCGCGCCGCCAATGCCGAACAATGGCTGGCTTACTTTGCGAACCTTGGTTGGGTTTACCCCCTGTTTGCGCAATTGGGCTTTAACCATTGCCGGGTTAGCGCTGGACATTTCCCCTTTAACCGGCTGGCCCCGGCGGTTTGTTCCTTCCCAGGTAAAGGCGCTTCTGCTGTCTTTTTTTGCTGCTTTTGCCATGTGTTGAGTTACCTGTTGTCCTGTTTCCTGCGTTTGCTTGGGCAGGCTTTAATCCCTGAGCTTCAATAACGACCAATCAAAGAGCCGAATAATATCAGCCATGTATTGTATCAGTCGCGCTGAGTCGTTCTGTACGTCAGTCTGTTGTGACGCGGTTGGCTTCTTCGAGGCTGGTTACCCCTTGTGCTACTTTCTGCAGGGCTGAGACCCGAAGATCGTGGAAGCCTTCTTTGCGGGCAGCATCGGAAATTTCGATGGAGTTGCCGCCTTCCATAATAATACGGGAAATAGGGTCGGTAATTTTAACCACTTCATAAATACCGACACGTCCCTTATAGCCATTTTTGCATTGATCGCAGCCAACGGGTTTGAATAGTTCCGCGCTGGCCAGCATCGCTTCAGAGAAGCCAGCGTCAATCAGAGCTTCCTGAGGTAAGTCGGCAGGTTCTTTGCAGCTAGGACATAAACGCCGCGCCAGTCGCTGGGCAATAATAAGCGTCACAGAGGTGGCAATGTTAAACGATGGCACCCCCATATTGGCCAGACGGGTCAGGGTTTCAGCAGCACTGTTGGTGTGCAGGGTCGATAACACCAGGTGGCCGGTCTGGGCTGCTTTAATTGCAATCGAGGCGGTATCCAGATCCCGGATCTCACCCACCATCACCACATCCGGGTCCTGGCGCAGGAAGGAGCGCAACGCCGCGGCAAAGTCGAGGCCAACCTTTGCGTTTACGTTCACCTGGTTAATACCTTCCAGGTTGATCTCTACGGGGTCTTCCGCGGTCGATATATTGGTGCCTTCGACGTTAAGAATATTCAGACCGGTATACAAGGACACGGTTTTACCGGACCCCGTTGGCCCTGTGACCAGGATCATGCCCTGCGGTTTGGACAGAGCTTCCATGTACAGGTCTTTCTGCTCAGGTTCATAACCCAGCATATCGATGCCCAGTTTGGCCGATGATGGGTCGAGAATCCGCAGTACGATTTTTTCCCCCCACAGTGTTGGCAGGGTATTCACGCGGAAGTCGATGGCCTTGTTCTTGGAAAGTTTCATCTTGATCCGGCCATCCTGAGGGATACGTCGTTCGGATATATCCATGCGGGACATCACTTTCAGTCGTGCAGCAATCTTCCCAGCCAGATTAATGGGTGGGCTGGCGACTTCGTGCAACAAGCCATCGGTGCGGTAGCGCACGCGATAGCGTTTTTCATAAGGTTCGAAGTGAATGTCGGACGAACCGCCTTTGATGGCGTCCAATAGCATTTTGTTTACAAAGCGAACAATAGGGGCGTCATCCCCACTTTCTTTATTAGCATCCTGCTCTTTGGCAGCGGCCTCCGGGTCTTCCAGGTCTACGTCATCGAGTTCGCCGTCCAGGTCATCGAAGGCGTTGTCATTGGCACTGAGGTAGCGGTCGACGGCCGCGGAGAGTTTATCTTCCTCAACGAGAGTCGCTTCTACCGTCATACCGGTATTAAATTTAATTTCATCGATGGCCATCATGGCCGACGGGTCACTTTGAGCAACAAACAGGCGGTTACCGCGCTGAAACAGCGGCAGTACCCGGTGTTTTTCAATCAGAGTACGGCTGACAAGATCCTGTGGCATCAGATCAAAATCAAAGGCAGAGATATCGAGTACAGGTAAGCCAAACTCCTCCGATGCCAACAGGGCAATATCACGGGATTTCAGCTGGCCGGAAGCAACGGCGGCAGCCACAAAACTGGTTTTATCCTGTATCGATTTTTCGATAATTTCCTGCGCCTGGCGGGCAGTAACCAGATTCTGCTCAACGATACGGCGGGGCAAACCCGTTAACGCAGCCATAGATAGGGGTCCAACAGATACAATTAGCCTGAACATACCAGAGGCGGCAAAGCGGCGCCAGTACTCAGGTCAGGGTTGTGACGCGGGTAGGGTAATGATATGAGAAAACAAAAAAACTGAGGCACAAAAAAGGGAAACCGAAGTTTCCCTTTTTTGACCAGTAGATCCAGTAAATCTTATTTACAGGATGCTGGCAGGTACTTGTTATCGATAGTGCCAGAAGCACACACCCAAGCACGTACCGGAACGTTTGAGCCTGCTGCGTAATCGGTTGCAGTCATCTCTGTACCAGTAGCAGCAGAAGCATCAGAATATGGAGTGAAAGTAATGGTGTTACCGTCTACGTTGGTGCTGTCGATACCGGTTGCAGTAATAGTGATTACACCAGCGGCAGAGGTAGAAATAGTTTGAACGTACTGAGACAGAGGGGCAGTAGCAGTACCACCTTCGCCACAACCGAAGCTATCAACTGCGGAAGGTGCTGAGCTCAGACCAGTTTGAGCAGCTTCACTAACTGCGGCACGACATGGTGAGCCTGCCAGAATAACTTCAGACATTTTGCTGCGTGCAGTGTAATCCTGATACGCTGGCAGCGCTACGGACGCCAGAATACCGATGATCGCAACAACGATCATCAATTCAATTAAGGTAAAGCCTTGTTGAGCTTTCATAGTCTTTCTCCACTCTCGGATGAGATATTTAGTTATCCGGACTTCCAGTCCATTCCAGAAGTACGACGCCAGTTTAGTGACAGTGAAGAAAGTGTGCCAAGCTTATTTACTGCGCGCAAGCCCTGAATATTTGTGCTGGATCACGTTTTTGTATGGTCGTTGTGAGGCGTGGTTTAAAGGGTATTCGGAGGAGGTCAGATAGTGACAAATATTGTCACTACTGACGAAAAAAACAACAAAAATGCGGTGAGGAATATTGTGACAGAATGTAATTATTCTGCAACGATTTGTTATATCAGGCGCATGGATAAATCCACGGCTTTACAGTCTTTGGTCAGCGCGCCAATGGAAATAAAATCCACACCGGTTTCGGCATAATCGCGCAGCGTTGCGTCGGTGATGCCACCGGAGGCTTCTAATTTTACTCGGCCATTAGTATGAGATTTATTGTACGCCACTGCGTCTTTCATTTGTGCCGGTGAAAAATTATCCAGCATGATGATGTCAGCGCCTGCGTTAATGGCTTCTTCCAGCTGCTGCATATTTTCCACTTCAACTTCTACAGGTTTGCCCGGTGCAATCTGGTGCGCCTGGGTCACCGCCTGAGTGATGCCGCCACAGGCCATGATGTGGTTTTCTTTGATCAGAAAAGCATCAAATAAACCAATGCGATGATTAAAACAACCGCCCTGGGTGACGGCATATTTTTGTGCGATGCGCAGGCCAGGAATGGTTTTACGTGTATCCAGCAGTTTTACGCCAGTGCCTTCCACTTTATCAGCGTACTGGCGGCACAGTGTTGCGGTAGCCGACAGGGTCTGCAGAAAATTCAGTGCACAGCGTTCACCGGTGAGCAGGGAGCGGGCGCTGCCTTCCAGTTCAAATAAGGTCTGATTGGCTTCAACCCATTCGCCTTCCTTTACTTTCCAGTTGACGCTGACGCTGTCATCGAGCTGGCGGAAGACTTCGTTGACCCAGGCAACGCCGGCAATAATGGCGCGGTCGCGGGTGATAATGCGGGCGTGGGCCTGTTCCTCAGCCGGGATCAGTTGCGCGGTAATGTCGCCGTCACCGACGTCTTCACGCAGGGCGGTGGCTACGGCAGCGGCTATGTCTTGCTGGTAAAGGCTGAGTTCCATGATTGAGCTCTTCTACTGGATCTGAACAGGGCGGGCATTTTACATGGAATCAGAAATCCTGCACAGGCGGGCAACAGTGAGGTCCATGAGGGGAGGAATAAGCGGGAAGGGGGAAGAGTGGAGTGGTAAGAGACTGACAGCCAGAGCGCAAACACCTGTTTGCGCTCTGACTGTCAGGGAAAGCATCAATCCGGCTGCTTGGCGAAGTATTCGCGGGTAACGCGGAATACCATCGGCGCCAGTAACAGCAGACCAATCAGGTTTGGAACAGCCATCAGACCGTTGAGGGTATCTGACAGATTCCAGACGAAGTCCACTTTCACGTTGGCGAAGGTCAGTACCGCGATCACCCAGACGATGCGGTAGATGATCAGGGTTTTTTCGCTGAACAGGTATTGCCAGCAACGTTCACCATAGTAAGACCAGCCCAAAATGGTGGTGAAGGCGAAGATTACCAGAGCCACGGTGACGATGTAGTTACCACCGCTTATCGTGGCAGAGAACGCTTCAGATGTCAGAATGGCGCCGGTCAGACCATTGCCATCGGCACCGGTTGCGGTCCACATGCCGGAGGTCAGAATAACCAGAGCGGTCATGGTACAGACGATAATGGTGTCGATGAATGTGCCCAGCATGGCGATCAGCCCCTGACGCACCGGGTTGTTGGTTTTTGCCGCCGCGTGAGCAATGGCCGCCGAACCCAGACCGGCTTCGTTGGAGAATACACCACGGGCCACACCAAAACGGATGGCGGCGGCAACGGCTGCACCGGCGAAACCACCAACGGCTGCCACTGGCTCAAACGCGTAAGTAAAAATCAGCGCGATGGCGTGAGGAATCTCGGCGATATTAATCAGCAGAATAATGAGAGACGCGGCTACATAAAGAACGATCATGGCCGGTACCAGTTTGCCGGCCACATCACCAATGCGGCGGATACCACCCAGAACAACGAAAGCAACCAGAACCGCAACGATAACACCGGTTACCCAGGTCGGTACGCTGAAGCTGTCGTGCATTACCGCAGCCATGGAGTTGATCTGAACTGCGTTACCGATACCAAAAGCCGCCACGGCTCCAAAAATGGCGAATAACAGCCCCAGGGTTTTACCCATCTCCGGCGCAAATTCGCCAACGCCGTTGCGCAGATAATACATAGGGCCGCCGACAAAGCGGCCCTTGCTGTCGGTTTCACGGTAGGTAACGGCACAGACGGCCTCGGCGTATTTAGTGGCCATACCAAACAGAGCGATTACCCACATATAGAAAATCGCACCCGGACCACCCAGTGCAATTGCAGTGGCAACACCTGCGATATTACCGGTACCAACCGTTGCCGATAATGCGGTGGCCAGCGCATTGAAGGGTTTTACGTCACCGTCATGGCCGTCGTCATGGGCGGCAAACAGCTGGCGGAAGGCATAAACAATCTTGCGCCAGGGCATAAATACCATACCGGTGGTCAGCAGAACCCCGGTGACGCCCAGCATCCCCAACATGGGTGGTCCCCAGACGAAGCCGTTAATCTGGCTGATCAGATTATTTAACATTTCCATTGGCTACTTCCTTAGGTTGTCATTTGTAAAATTCGGTAACTGTGGACTATATCCGCGCCACTGACAGAAGCCAAACGGTCGGGCCAGCAAAGTTGACTAATGGCTGATGTGAGACAAAGTGGCGTCGACAGCAATAGTCCGTATGATTGAGAATGTATAAAAAGAAAGGCTCTGGTTCTATGTTGTCGGTGTTGTTGTCGGTGTCGGTGTTCGCTCTTACATACCCGTCGTCATGCGCTTGTGCTGCGTGGCGATCATCTGTTTCTGGCCGTTCAGCTGATACTCAGGATTCTCCTGATGGCGATTAATCAGGGATTGTTGAGTTCAGCCCGCTGGTGCCCGTCACCTAACTTTGGTCCTCGCCCTGAGGGAGAGGGTGGAGAGGTTTCTTTGCTGGTGGTGCATAACATCAGCCTGCCACCGGGGCAGTATGGTGGTGGATATGTGGAAGCGTTTTTCCGCAATGAGCTGAACGCAGATGAGCATCCGTATTTTGCAGACATTGCTGCCTTACAGGTTTCCAGTCATCTGCTGATTGAACGCAATGGCAATATAGTGCAGTTTGTGAACTTCGCTGACCGTGCCTGGCACGCCGGTCTGTCCCGTTATCAGGGGCGGGAAAACTGCAACGACTTCTCCATCGGTATTGAACTTGAAGGTACAGATCATGAGCCTTATACCGACGCGCAGTATGGTGCGCTGACAGACGTTTGTCTTGAGTTGCTGGCAGAATATCCGGCGCTCAGTAAATACCGGATTACCGGTCATGAACATATTGCCCCGGGACGTAAAACAGACCCGGGCCCGGCATTCAGCTGGCAGAAATTGTTTTGCGGACTGATTCCGTATAACAGCCACCCAGGCCAGCCGCAGAGGTAAAAATAATGAAATTTCTGATTCTGTTTATTGTGCTGGTCACGCAACACCAGTTACCCATGCCGCAGCGCAGCACGCGCAGCCGGACATTCAGTAAGTGGCTTTCTATCTGGATGTCCTTCCGCTGGTTTGCGGCGGTGCCGCGTCATCTGAAATATCTGCTGGTGGTCTTTATGCCCACAGCCATTCTGACCGCCGGCTTTATGATGATTGATACGCTGTTCTGGGGGCTGCTGGCCTTTGCGCTGGAAATTCTGCTGCTGCTTTATGTGTTGTCGCATGCGGGCATTGGCCGTCATCTGCAGGAATATCTGCACGATCTGAAAGAAGGGGATAATCAGGGTGCATATCATTGTGCGGATCAGCATCTTTCCGTTCCGGAAGTAGAGGTCTCGGAAAACCTGCATGAAATGAATGAGCAGGTGATCAAAGCACTGATGCACCGCTGGTTTGAATATTTTTTTCTGATGGTGTTCTGGTACATGGTGGCGGATGTCGCCGGTGTGTTACTGGCCTGGTTTACCCTGCAGTACGCCCGCGCCAGTGACTGCGATCAGAAAGCCTGGCGTTATCTGCATTGGCTGGAGTGGATTCCGGTTCGTCTGCTGGGATTGACCTTCTGCCTGGCCGGTAATTTTATGCGGGCTTTGCCGGTGTGGCAGCGCTCCTTATGGAAAGTACGTATTGTCAGTGCCGATGTGCTGCATTCTGTGGGCAGCAGTGCGCTGACGCATAATGGCGAATCGCGTGAGTGGCACAGCGCTGCGGAGAATGGCGAACAGGCGGCGGAAGAACTGCAGGAATGGCAGAGTCTGCATTTGCGCAGTTCATCGATCTGGATGGTGATGATTGCCGCAGCCACCGTGGGGGGCTGGTTGTTATAGCAGAATCAGAACTTCTGGTGCCGCTGAGGCGGTGACATAAAAAAACGGGAGCATGGCTCCCGTTTTTTTATGTCATGTACTTTTCCGCGTAGGGCGATATTACTTCAGCGGATGGCAACACCTACCGGCAGATCCTCAAACCAGTTGAGGAATTCTTTTGCCTGAGCCTTCTGAAACAGTCGCCCGTGTTGCGGTGCCATAATGTTGATATCGAGCTGGCGTACGCGACGGATCCAGTCCAGCTTGGCTTCATTGGATGGCATCCAGCGCTGGTGGAATTTCCTCATTTTGGGGATATGGGTATCCATTTTATCCACCCACAGTGGCGCATCGGTATCTTCCAGTGCGGCACCGACATCACCGCTCATCAGGATGCCGGCTTTAGGGTCGTAGACATGGAAGTTGCCGGAAGAATGCAGATAATGCGCTGGCACAAACTGTAGCTGAATACGGCCCAGAGTAATCGTGGCGCCTTCATCGGGCAGGGCGCAGTATTCAATACGTTCCATACCAAAATGGCGGATAAAACCTTCCCACAACCAGGGCGAATAAAGCTTGGCATTGGGCAGTGCCTGATCCCATAAACCCAGGGATGAAATAATATCCGGGTCCTGGTGGGAGGCGAACAGGTGGGTAATTTTTTCTGCCGGAACGTACTTCAGTACCGCCGACAGCATAGGGGCAAACAATTCGATACCACCCGGGTCCAGCAGCATCGCCTGATTACTACTGATGATCATATATTGGTTGGTATCAATAATACCTTCCGGTTTGTTCGGATCACGGCCGAACATAATCCACTTATGATCACCGTCTTCATACAAGGTNGTTGCCAGCATTCTGTATTCCTTCTCTCCGGGCCTGTCAGGCGTAGTTCTGCTTCTGACTGAGCAGGTTTCTGGCCTTGCTCAGGTGCTTACGGATTTTNTCGGCCGTATCGGTAATATTCTGAGCGATGACTTCGAGCTGATTGCGGAAGTCTCCGGCAGACGCCGCTTCAACCTTACTCGAGGTGGCGATCAGGTTGGCGGTACGTATGTGCTTATCGCCTTCTTCCAGCTGTTGTTCGAGCTCACGCAGTCCGCGGGTCAGGGCNGCNGACAGTTCTTCGCGCTGTTGGCGGCTCTGATNCATGGCNGACTGCAGTGAANNCAGATTGNGNTCNTGCTGATGTGCNATCCAGTCAAATTTTTCTGCAGCCAGAGCGGCACGCCATAAAGCGACNGCATGCTGNGACAGCCCTTCGGAGACACCNTTGATGTACTGGGACTGNCGGATAATGTCGGACGCCAGTTCATCAATAAAATGNGTGATGGCTTTGAAGCCNACGGTTTTAGAACCNGCGCGCACCGCCAGTGCCCTGGCGTTTTTTGCTGTCAGGGCCAGTCCTTTGGCCTCCAGCATGGCCTGATGCAGTTCGGCGGCGATGCTGGCGGCGGTGACAAAAATCGGTGTAGCCATAGTATGTTCCGGTTGGTTTCAGCAGGCGTTGAAATCAGTATAGAAGGTTTTCGNCATTCCTCAGCGTTGGCCCGGAAGTTCGTTGCCGGCGGCGTTGGTTCTGAGCCATCCGCGCACCCGNCGCAGGATANTGTTGTTGTCGTCATACTGTTCGGCNAAGGATGGAANCCGNATCTGTTGATAATCTTCACGCTGCAGATGACGCATNTGCCCGGCACGTTGTTGGACCGTGCGGGCAGGGACACCGGAGTCCTCNCTGATCAGATCAANCACCNGAATNTCCAGTTCGCCCAGCTTCTGCACCAGTGGCACCTGATCGTAAGCGTTNTCTTTTGCATCGATCATCACCAGTGTGTAGCCGCGATCAGTGTCTTCACCGTCGTCGGTCTGAATCGTGCGTGGGCGTTGCAGCATAAAGTCCACAGCCCAGCCGGCGCTGGCACCACAGGCGATNATCACGACATTAAGCTGCCCCCGCTGATTGAGATACTGCACACTCTGNCGCACCCGCTCGCGTACTGTGTCNCGNTAGGTTTCTGCCGTGTTTACTGCAGGCTGTTCNTCTGTGCTGTCCGGCTGTGGNTCAGGTTCAGGCAGAGGCGGCAGGGCCTGTAAGCGTGGCAGCGCNGGCTCTGCGCTGTTGCTGNCGTCCGCGTTGGNTGCNGCTTCNTCTTCGGCTGTCAGGCCATTGCTGTCGGGTTCTTCTGTTGTTGGGTCTGCTGCCGGGTCTGCTGCCGGGTCTGGNGCTGTAGTGTCCGCAGTATCCTNTGNGCTNTCACCGGCATCTTCTTCTGCAGCATCTTCNTCTTCTGTTGCTGTCACATCGTAAACCGGCCGCGGCAGCCGGGTTCTGAGNGGTGTATCCGGTAAGGCAACAGCAAAAGTAGCCCAGCCAAAGAGCGGTAATTTTTCCCGCAGTGGCGCCACGGTTTCCGGCCAGTGGCTGTGTTGCCCGTCGTCGTGCAGAATCAATATGCCACCCTGAGGGCTGCCGGATTCTTCCTGCATAAACAGACCATAAAATTCCCTGTCGTCAGCAATCAGGCGGATCTGCTCACCGTCACGGCCATTCAGCCCGAGAAAGCCGATAACGCCCTGATGGNGGTTGTTGTTTATATCCGGCAGAACTCTGGGTAACGCTGCAGCCGGTTGTTCCGTGCTGTCTGCCTCNGGGTTCTCATCATCTGCTGCAAANCTGCCCGACGGCATCAGCAGCAGCGCGAGAAGTCCGATCAGACAAAGCANCCGGTAAGATGCAGCGGNGGTGAACCAGCCAGTCGNTNNGGCTGAGTAGTGAGGAATCGAAGTCATTAATGTCGGTTTTCTGGCTTATGACAGGTATANNAGGTGATAAAGCAAAAGCTATTCCTCTTCTGCTGGCTGGAGATGAAGGGGACAGCCACGTACAATANGCGCAACCNATTTTGCCGGACCTNCCCATGAGCACTGATAAAGATTTTCTGATTGCCCCTTCTATTCTCTCCGCTGNCTTTGCCCGCNTGGGCGAAGAAGTCGAAAAGGTTCTCGCCGCTGGTGCGGACGTTGTGCATTTCGATGTGATGGACAATCACTATGTACCGAATCTGACCATTGGCCCTATGGTGTGNAAGGCGTTACGCGATTACGGTATTACCGCACCAATCGATGTTCACCTGATGGTAAAGCCGGTGGATCGTATGATCGGTGACTTTATTGAAGCNGGTGCCAGCTATATCACCTTCCACCCGGAAGCGTCTGATCATATCGACCGCAGTCTGCAGCTGATCAAGTCCGCGGGTCTGAAAGCCGGTCTGGTGTTTAACCCGGCAACGCCACTGCATTATATGGACTATGTGATGGATAAACTGGATATGGTGCTGCTGATGTCGGTGAACCCAGGCTTTGGTGGTCAGTCCTTTATTCCGGGAACGCTGGATAAACTGCGTGAAGCGCGGGCGAAAATTGATGCGTCAGGTCTGGATATCCGTCTGGAAATTGATGGTGGGGTAAAAACCTCCAATATCCGTGAAATCACCGCGGCGGGTGCTGACATGTTTGTCGCCGGATCTGCCATTTTTAATGCGCCGGATTACAAAACCGTGATTGACGAAATGCGGTCAGAAATTGCCGCAGCGGCAAAATAAATGACCGTGTGGAACCGCGCTTTGCAGCAGGCGTACGGCACTCAGGGGCCNGNTCTGGTGATGCTGGATCTGGATGGTACGCTGGTGGACAGTGTGCCGGATCTGCATNCGGCNGTGAATGTTATGCTGAGTNCCATGGGGCGCGCAGAAGCAAGNTCACTGAACGTCAGNCACTGGGTCGGCAANGGCCTTAATATGTTACTGCGCCGGGCGCTGGCCGAAGGGTGATGANNNCCGTGCGCTGGCACTGGATGAGCAGCTNTTGCAGGATGCGCACNGTCATTTTGATCCGGCGTATGAAGCCGGTGTTCATCATGCCACTGGNGTGTATCCCGGTGTGAATGAATGGCTGCAGGCAACCGCTGGTAATTGTCGGCATGTGCTGGTGACAAATAAATCCCGTCGTTTTACGGAGCCGCTAATCGCCTCATTGGGCTGGCAGGATTATTTTGAGCTGCTGGTGTGTGGTGATGATCTGGCCGAGAAAAAACCGTCCGCTATGCCGCTGCTGTATGTCTGTGAGCAGTTACAGCTAACTGCACAGCAGGCGTTAATGNTTGGTGATTCACGCAATGATATCCGTGCCGCCNAGGCCGCGGGTATTCGTTCTGCNGCAGTGACTTATGGCTATAATCACGGCGAAAATATTGCTGACAGTCAGCCGGACTGGCTGGTGAATAATCTGCTGGAGCTGCTCGCAGATTAGTTGACNGCAGANTATGTTTGCTGCTGANNACGGCTGCTGATCTGTCTTACAGGTCAGTTGGCCGTTTGTTTACNTCGCCTGTTTGGTGGGGTTGGTTTTGAGGGGTTAGTTTGGTGGAGTTGGTCTGCTCAGTGCAGCTTATCNTTGCGGATGGTGTGCCAGTCTTCAAGATTTTCCAGCGCCATGGGCTTACCAATGTAATANCCCTGNGCCATATCACACTGCTGGGTTTTNAGCAGTTCNAGCTGGGAAATACTTTCAATCCCTTCGGCAATGACTTCCAGTTTCAGTGCGTGAGCCAGNTCGATAATGGCNGCAATAATATGNCTGTCGGTTTCGTTCTCAGTGGAATTAATAAGAAATTCNCGGTCAATTTTCAGAATATCCACTGGCAGCGTGCGCAGATAAGCCAGAGATGAGTAGCCGGTACCAAAATCATCNATGGCAATTTTAACGCCCAGTGCTTTCAGTGATTCAAGAATAATATAGGCCGAGCGGCGATCGCTGATCAGGTCGTTCTCAGTGATCTCCAGTACCAGGTGTTTCGCCTCCAGCCCGACAGCATCCAGCAGGCGTTTGACCTTGGCGACCAGTCCGTCATCCATAAACTGTCTGGGAGACAGATTTACACTCATAATTAGTGGGCGTCCGTAGCGTTTCTCCCATTGTGCAGACATGGATATGGATTCCTGCAGCACCCAGTCACCGATGTCAGCGATCAAACCACATTCTTCGGCAATGGGAATAAACTGATCCGGAGACACCAGCCCTTTTTCGGGATGCTGCCAGCGTATCAGGGCTTCGACACCGGCGATGTCACCGTTAATCACATTGATCTGTGGTTGATACTGCAGAACAAACTGCTGCTCCGTGATGGCTANCCGCAGTTCAGCTTCGGTTTTGAGNCGCTGAATCATGCGTTCATTCATCGCACGGGTAAAGAAACGGAAGACACCTTTGCCTTCCCGTTTAGACTGGTACATGGCCTGGTCGGCGCTGGATATCAGCCCTTCAGCTGTGGAGTGGTCNTCCGGATACTGAGCAATGCCAATGCTGCAGCCAACATAAACTTCCGTTTTATCGAGAGAGAAAGGCTGCTGAAATGCCTTAATGATTTTCTCTGCNACGGTNATGGATGAGCGCTGGTGNTTCTGGTTTTCCAGCAGCAGAATAAATTCGTCGCCGGCCCAGCGGGCGAGGGTATCTGCACCACGGGATATTTTCTTGATGCGACTGGCCACCATCNTAAGAATNGNATCACCNGCNCTGTGGCCCAGGGTATCATTNACGTTNTTAAAGCGGTCNAGNTCGATAAAGAAAACGGACAGGCTNCGCGCTTCACGNTGATGAAAGAGAATAGANTCTTTTAGCTTTTCNATAAANGTNGCNCGGTTATAAAGGCCGGTNACGGAATCATANCGGGCCATGCGGTACAGCTTCTCTTCAGTTTTCTTCTGCTCGGTAATGTCGCGGAAGAAAATATAATAGCGACAGAGCTGATCATCGTAGGGGATGATATTGAATGAAACCTGAATCGGTACCGGCTGACCATAACGGTTNAGCAGGACCATTTCCTGCTCCTGTCCATAATCCGGCAGATTGTTCTGAATTTTTATATCAGAGTCTTCAGAATTACCATCGAACAGATGTTTATCCAGCTGATCGATGTGTTCAAAAATATAGCGCTGCGANAGATCTTCTTTTTCAATNCCAATCACNGCCTCTGCAGCCGGGTTNGCATTCAGAATCAGTCCGTTGTTGTCGAAAATAACAATGGCNTTCTGNGTGCTGTTGAAGATGGTTTTCAGNTCGTAGTCTTTTTCTTTCAGTTCGGANACCAGCTGTGTCAGCATGGTGGATTGCGTGCGCAAAGCGCGTTCACGCAGATCAGATNAACTGATATCAAAAATAGAAATAACGCAGCACTGCTGGTTGTCGTATACCAGAGGTTTGATNAGAATGGATTGNATAATNCGCTGATGATTCTTTTTNCTGACGATGGATTCGTTATANAGCGGGAATGAAACTTTCAGCAGCTTGGCNGAAAGCACNGAAGGACAATTCAGATGCAGTGCTTTGTGGATTNAACGGTCTATACGGCTGTCTTTCAGTTCAGGAAAAACATCCAGTATCGGTGTGCCACGCACGTCACTTTCTTTCAGACCAGAGCGTCTGTCCATCCACTGGTTCCAGGTGGCGACACAGCCCTGCTCGTTGAGCACTATGATACCGGCGTTGACGGTATCAATGACGTGTTTGTAGAGGTTATCAATCACAGCGCAGCCCGTTAAACCCGGTTATCCCAGATTCATTTTCTGGCTGATGAAATCGTACAGTTTTGCCAGCGTATGTTTTGGCTGGAAGAACATGAGTTTGGCGGTAGAGTTTTTCTTAACCACAGTAAAACTGATGGTCAGAAAGAGAATCATGTCGTCGCTGTCATCGAGAAAGTCAGCTTCNGCACGGATATCGTCGAAGTAGCCGTATTCNCAGTTTGGCAGTTCGGTATTGATCTTAATGCCGAGCAGGGTAGACANNGCGTAAATAACACCGGANACCGCAACATTGGTCAGATCCAGCAGCATCTCTTCTTCGGTGGCGGCAAATTCAACCCTTTGTTCATCGCTGTCCGGTAACAGACCATTAAGCAGGTTAAGNCTTTCCGCTTCGCTGAAGAACAGCAGAGCTTCGCCTTCNATATCACCGGTAAATTCCTGCTGTACAAAAATGGCTTTGCCGGCATCCCGCATCAGGTCGGTAAATGCCAGGGCCTGCTGTTTGGGAATCATGTTGACTTCNGGTACGTGCAGTTCAATACGGCTGCCGGAAATTTCCGCCAGTTCTTCAATCACATGNCCCATGCCGAGGTTGAGCGATTCGGCCAGAATATCCAGTGACAGGGCTTCTTTCTGTTGTTCCGGAATCATAAACCGGCTCCTGTCTCAGATAAGGTAAAAAAGTCCTGCAGGCGNTGAACGAATTTNTCGACATCCGCCGGATTAATGGTTTTCTGAATATAGGAAACGTGAATAGNNCGGGCATCGTCCTGCAGCTCNTGACTGCGGTTTCCGGTAACCAGCGCTATACGGTTTGCTGGTACGCCAGCCTGAATGAGTTGTCTGGCGGTAGNCAGGCCATCGGGCATGGCCATGTTCATATCCAGCAGGTACCAGTCAAAGGGATACTGCTGCTGAGCGGCACTGTCGAGTACCTGCTGGCCGGAGGACGCTTCAAAAAATTCAGCATCCGGCAGGAGTTGNCCTACGGCTTCCTTAGCCAGCATTCGCGCGAACAGGCTGTCATCAGCNATCACTACTTTCTTGTTCATACACCATCCTGGTTCTGCTTCTGCTTGTAAGGGAGGGGTGTCNGNGAAGNGCACCCCANTCGTTGTTTTATTTTTNNTCAGTTTAGTAATGAATCCGGAGGCTTTCCAAAAAATATTACNAATGTCTGATATGGGGCTCAGAGGCTTACAGGCTGATACGTTGTGGCGTAACGATAAGTAACTGAGCAGCAGTGGAGGCCGCGGAAAGAGTGTGGAATACGATCAATGATAGTTATGAGATGTGGTTTTAAGGTTATCCAATAGTGAACTCATATCGGCCAGACGATAAGCGATCACATGAGTAATGCCGGATGCACTGTCTTTCTCGATCCGGCCATAGGCCTGCAGAATGCGCGACTGAGTCAGGGCTTTCAGCTGTCGTTCAGCGGTGCTCAGCCAGACCACCAGATTCACACAACCGCTTTCNTCTTCCAGAGTCACAAAGGTTACGCCGGCGGCGGTGCCCGGGCGCTGGCGACAGGTCACCAGTCCGCAGACAAATCCTTCATCGTTATGTTGTCGCTGCAACAGCTCCGCGGCGCTCAGGCTGTTACCCAGCATGCCCTGCTCACGCAGAATCGCCATCGGATGTCGGCCCAGGGTCAGCCCCAGAGTCTGATAGTCTTCCAGCATGTCTTCGGTTTCATCCGGGGTATTGAGTGCTGCCAGGCTGTCGGCCTGCCATTGGTGGTCCGTCATGNCGTCGGCCAGCAGNTCGGCCTGTACNGGTTCACTGACGGACCAGCGTGACTGATAGCGCGAGTTATAACGATTGCCGGCTAANCCACTGAACGCATTGGCCGAGGCCAGCAGATTACCGTCTTTCTGACTGAGCTCTGCCCGCAGGCGGCAATCCTGAATATCCGCGAAGGGCCNCTGNNNNCGNGC